>CAZTTU010000084.1:0-2747 GCA_964616045.1 uncultured Verrucomicrobiota bacterium
TTGCTTTTTTTCCCGCGGTAATGCTGCGTGTCAGGGATCACAGCAATACTGAATGCCCCTGCCGGCGCCCCAAGCAACTCAGCAGCGAAGATCGGTTGACCAATCATCACCGCCATCAACACAAGCATCAAGATTGCGGGCTTCATGCCGCGAATTCTATCGCATCCCTGATTTTTTGCCACCGCAATTACTCTGGGACTTTCTTGATGCAGCATATGTGACTTTATGTAAGGGTGAACCCATGAAACCCAAGCGTTGGACCATTTCTTGTGCTGTTTTGTTGACGGGAATTCTTTGCAGCTACGCTGCAGTCAAGTCATCCAAGGGCCGTCAGTTTCTGTGGCAGACCAATTCCTATGGGGATGATATCCATGTCATCGATGTGGCCACCCAAAAAGTAGTCGGGCACATCAAGGTGGGGCCGCAGCCTCACGGCATTGCTGCGCCCGATGATGCCCATGTGGTGTTTGTGGCCATCGAGAACCTCAAGGGGCCGCTGGGTGAACTGGTTTGGGTTGATCCAAAAACCCACAAGATTACCCATCGCCTGACCATCGGCCCCAAGCCCAACCAGATCGCCTGCACGCCCGATGGCCGCTGGGTGTATGTGCCGTGCAACGACGGACATTACTGGGTGATCGATGCCGAGGCAAAAAAGATGGTGAAGAAAATCAAGACCGGCGGCAGGCCGCACAATACCCAGTGTTCTCGCGATGGCCGCTTCATGTATCTCTCGCCCATGGGACCGCCCAAGCGCGTCACCATCGTGGACCTCAAGGCGAATCACAAGGTGGTGGGGGAAATTCCCTTTGCCAATTCAGTGCGCCCGCCGGCGTTGGCTTCCGACAACAAGCGTTTCTTCCAGCATATTGATGGGCTGGTTGGCTTTCAGGTGGCCGACATCGCCTCACGAAAGATCATTGCCACGGTGAAGCACACGATCCCGGAGAAGCACAAGGGCAAGAAGAGCCGCTGCCACGGGCTTGCCATTCGGCCCGACCAAAAGGAAATCTGGTCCTGCAACGTGGAGCACAAGAGCGTGCACGTGCATGACATAACCAAGGAGGGTTTTCCGGAAATAACCCGGATCCCGATGATTGGCCGCATTTACTGGCTCTGCTTCACACCGGACAGCCGCTTTTGCTACGCGGCCGTGCGCTCGGAAAAGAAAGTTTGCGTGGTGGATTGCCGCACCAAAAAGGTCATCACGCATATTGGAGTGGGCAACATCCCCAAGCGCAACCTGGTGATCACCCTGAAATAAACCCATGCCTCGGTAGCCCCTGCCGGACCTTTCCAAATCTTGCGTGCTGTTTTAATCATATCTGGCGCATTGTTTCTTCTGGCCAGTTGCACCACTACTGCTCCTGAGCTTCCTGAAAATGGGCAAAATCCAAGGGTGGCCAATGGGAAATCTCTCTACCTAGTTAGTTGCGCGGCTTGTCATCAGGCCAATGGACAGGGCTCAGAAGGCATTGCGCCGCCCCTGGCAGGAACCCGATGGGTGAGTGAATCGGAGGGTCGCCTAGCCCGAATTGTCCTGCACGGTCTGCGCGGACCCATCACCGTGGCGGGAAAAGAATACAACCTGGAAATGCCCGCCATGGGGGTTTTTGATGATCAGGACATCGCCATGATTCTGACCTACGTTCGATCTACATGGGGCAAGTCAGACGACCCTGTTACTCAGGAGACAATCGGCAGGATACGAACTCAAACCCGCAAACGAACTGACTCATGGACGGTTGAGGAATTACTGAATGCCACCCGATTGAAGTGATGCCCCGGGCAAAGCAGCAGGGATAGCTGACGGCTGGCCATCTGTGAATCGGAGTATGAATCGCTGGTTAACTTTTTGTGGCGGCCGATAATTATCATTATACAATTTAGTAAACCGCTCAATCTGCTCTTTTGATAAATGGATCGGCTTCTCCATAACCGACCATAACACATTTTCCGTACAAGGCGGCGTGGTCAACGAGCCATAATATCGAAAAAAAGATCTCTTACCTGCCTCGGGCAGCAAATCTTCAAAATTCAACCCCGGACCAGCAAACGATGCGCTCTGATTCCGGGTCGGCAATTTTTCCCAAAGTTTATCAATGAGTTCATTCGGAGGCCCTTCCTCAATCATCACACCTACCACTGCAAGTTTGGCAGCAGTCTTGTCGGATGCCGCTTCCATGGCTTTCTTTAAGATAGTCACGGACTGCTCCTTGTTCCCTTCTTTTGCAAGACTCGAAGCAATGGCACTTAGGACAGAAACCTTTAGGTTAACATCTTCTATCCCCTTTGCTTCTTCCATAGCCTGCTCAATTTCACCCGCCTTAACCAAAGCCTCAGCCTTGCGGTAGGCATCCGCACCGCTTTTGAGTATGTGCACAAAGTGCAATTCCATTGGGTAATGCTTACCGTCAATCAGGTGTTCGCTGCGGGCGTGAAAATGAAACTGCAGTAACCCATATTTGTGCCCATCGACTGAGATGGCGTTGTTCATATCGGGGCAATCAATCTGAATTGTGTGTCCGTTGTTCTTCATCTTAAACTCCGTGTCACCATAATGAAAACCAATGGCACTCAAATCTGGTGAAGTGATGGCGGATTTGGTCAAGATATTAATGGGCGATTGTCGGATACCTTTTATGGCGATCTCTCCCGGGGAATAAGCACCCCAGTGATCAGGACCATCGGGTCCGTTCTTATCATGGGACCAGTGAGCATGTTTTTTAGCATTAACGTGTCCTTCC
>CAZTTU010000084.1:2847-10723 GCA_964616045.1 uncultured Verrucomicrobiota bacterium
GCACCATGACCAGTGCCTGCCGGCTTGGCGTGCCCTACACCAACTGCCGTTGTGCCCGCACCATGCCCCGCGTGTCCTTCCGCACCATGACCAGTGCCTGCCGGCTTGGCGTGCCCTACACCAACTGCCGTTGTGCTTTGGCCATACATCAGGTACGTCACAAGAGTGCAAACACCAAGAATTGTAACCGGAATACAGACTGCAAGAAACCACGGTTTTTTGATCAGACTAGGCATGGTTATAGCCTATAAACTTCCCCCCTCTAAGTCAATCCGATAAACCATTCACAAAAGACAGTTTGGATTATAGCGTGGCCAGGAAATTCAATCGGATTCAACCTCGATCCCTGAACCAAAAAGGTAAATAGACCAGGAAAAACATGCCCAGTGAAAAAAACTCAAGAATCAAAATGTACCACGGCCAAGGTGCAAAGAAAAACGGCGTGTCCACTTCAGGTGCTTGACAAAGAAAGGCATAATTAGCCTGTCCGTCCAAGGCGAGATTCACCAACCCAATCACTACGGCAACCGCGTTGAGCAGCAGGAATGTCCGCCATAGTGAGCGCCAAGTTGGCCGCATCTTCAAAGCCCACGTTGCATACAAAACCGCCCAGAGAACACCGCAGTGTGATGTGAAATAGCCAACAAACCCATAAGAGGGGAAAGGCCAGACAATATCCGGCGTGAGCAGTGCGTTAACCGTTCCGGTGAGACCCACGAAATATGCGAATTCATAACCAACCTGCGAACGCCGCCACAACGCAATCAATCCGGCGAACAAAGCCAATGGACAAATATGAATCGGCAGTGAAAGATCAAGAAATTCCTTGATGCCATCGGCCTCAGTGAAGTGGAAAATGCGATAGGCGATTTCATTAAACAGTAACAAGCCGGCCAATCCCCAACCCACTTTCCGCGACCAGTTATCAGATTTCCTGCCCCTAACCAACAACCACAACGCGAGCGGCACGAGCAACGTCAACACCAGTGCAACCACGTGCGGCGCGTTGAAGTATGGGATGTGTTCAGCTGTGACTGAGACTGTCAAAGCGGCCGAATGACCGAGATGTTCCGGTAATAATCAAGCAATGTTTCAAGACTCACCACGCCGCCGCCCATGCCACTCTTTTTCACACCGGCATACGGCACGCCATGAACAACCACGTTGTGCGAATTGATCCAGCCATTGCCAGAGTCGAATGCCTCAGCCACGCGTCGGCATCGGTCAAGATCACTGGACCACACGCTGTTGGCCAGGCCGTAATCAGTATCGTTGGCTAGGCAAACGCCCTCGGCCTCATCATTGAATGGCGCACAGTAGGCCACTGGGCCGAAGATCTCCTCGCGTGCGGCCACGTTATCCAGCGAACCAGCCAAGAGGGCGGGCTTCACATAGTGCCCATTGCGTCCACTGACTTCTGTAGCGCCACCTTCCAGCAGGGTTTCCGCACCGGCAGCAGCACCTTTTTGGAGATAGCCGAGCACGCGCTTGCGCTGCACTTCACTGACAACCGGACCCATCTGCGTGCTATTATCCATTTGATGGCCGATCTTGATCTCTTGCAACCGGTCCACCGCCACACCGATAAAGTCATCGTAAATGTCCCGCTGAATCAGCCAGCGTGTGGCGTCGCAACAAACCTGACCGGCGTGGAAGGTAATTGCATCAATCAACTTTTCGGCAGCATCATCGATGTCCACGTCACTAAAAATCACCGCCGCACCTTTGCCGCCCAACTCGAGCTTCACGGGGATAAGATTACCACCGCAGTTGCTCGCCACCATACGGCCGACCTCTGGTGAGCCGGTGAAACTCATACGCTTGAGGTTTGGGTTTTCAGATAACGCCGCACCTGTCTGCTCACCAATGCCGGGAATGACGTTAATCACGCCGTCCGGATAGCCGACTTCCTTCGCCAAGTGCGCCACGTACAGCGTGGAAAGTGGCGTATCCTCCGCGGGTTTCACAACACAGGTGTTGCCCGCAGCCGTCGCTGGCGCGATACCCCAGCCACACAATAGGAAGGGAAAATTCCATGGGATAATAAACCCACACGGACCCCACGGATGCCTTACCACTGCCGCTTCATGACCCTTCACGGCAATGACTGTTCGCAGGTCGAGACTTTGTGCCAGCCCAGCAAAATAGCGGTGGGTCTCGATGAAATTCTCCACGTCCGCCACCGCCTGCTCATAAATCTTCCCGCAATCCAGCGTCTCGATCTGCGCGATAATCGCCTTACGCTTCTCCACCTCGTCGGCCAACCGGTGCAGATACACGCAGCGCTCGTTCACCGGCATCTTCGCCCAGTCGCTCTCGTCAAACGCTTTTTGCGCCGAAGCCACTGCGCATTCCACATCCTCGTCAGTCAGATTTGTCACTGTCGCCAGTTTCTCGCCGCTACCAGGGTCATATGTGTTAAACGTCCCTCCATCGGCGGCCATCACTTCGACACCGCCGATCACCGCTCCATGGATTTCCTTATTCAAAAAACCCAACACCTCAGGAAGCAGTCCGGTTTGAGTGGTGGTTTTCATTGTCATAGTGTTTCTTTTCAGGTGTGTCCCTGCGCGATTGTTTTGCCCGCCACTGTGTGCGTCAAGTGAAGAAAACTGTATTCAGCTGCAAGACTTTGCCTTGGGCATTGAAATGCACCACATTCGGGATACATGTCATGTCAAACCCAACCAGAGTTTTACTGATAAATCCAAGCGTCCATCATTCTATTCTATTTGCCTCGCAAAAAAGAGACGATATAATGGTGTTTATGACGCGCGCAATGATGGTGCTAGCTATATTGTGCACGAGCCTGCTCATACTCACCGGCTGTCAATCAACCGCAAAAGTTGAACTCTTGCCTAGAGATTTGAAAACGCTAAAGGCGCTGGAAGCTGCAGGTGAGCACGTTATCACTACCGAGGAAATTTTTGAAAAAATTCGAGATGCGGAAAAAAGGCGCGAGACCAAAAGCAAGGATGGACTCGTATTTACATTTCTTCGAAAAGTGATTATTGAGGACCTGAATTCAGAGAGCGAAGTCGAAAAGCGAAAAACCAAGACTTATCGGGCATTCTCAGACAATAGCGACCAAGTACTACTACTTTTAAACGGGAGAAAACCGACGCAAAAGGAAATTGAAGCAAATCGAAAGGAAAATCGTAAACGTCAGCGCCAGTTCCTCAATAGTGAAACAGACGGCAAAGGCGATCCAGAATTGAGGGGGCGGAAATTCGACTTCTATCGAGACAAGTTTGTCCCCAGGCTCATCAGCACTGAGACGATCGCCGGCAGGCCAGCATACATTGTTCAGTTTGTGCCTGACCCTTCACATAAGCTTGAAAATGCCATTGTCGACCGGATGATGAATCAAATGTTAGTTAAGGCATGGATTGATCAAGAAGAGTTCCAGATAGCGAAAGCGGAAATCGAGCTGACCAAGCCCATTTCCTTTCTTGCCGGAATAGCTGCATCCCTAAGGGAAATCAAATTCACCATCAGGCAAAAGCGCATGACTCCGGAAATCTGGGTAGATCAAAAAGTGTCGGGTACCTTTGATGTTCGAATTTTGTTTGGCACCTACCGCTTCCGTATGAATAGCGTATCCACAGAATTTAGGCCGGCGATAAAATAGAACTACCCCACTTCAAGATTGCAAAATGAAAACATAACACTAGAATAGTGTGCACTCATGAATTTCCAACTTCTTTCACCTGAACTTCATAGGCAACACCTAGAAGTGACCCGCCGTTATTTCATGCAACTGGGGGCAGCAGGACTGGCTGCACTGAATGCCCAGCAGCTATGGGCCAAGGGTTCAGACGAAGCTATTCTGGCCGATGCTGCTGAGGACCTAGAGTACCTCACGCCGCCGAACGAATTCAGAACAGTTTCGCGCGGCAAACCCCTGCCGCACACCCTACCTCTGAAAAAGCGCCTGGAAATTGGGATGGAAAGGGAAACTTGGAAACTCGAAGTAACGGCTGATCCTAAGAGCAATGTTCAGATGGGCAATCCACTCACACGTGAAAAGGGCAATGCGCTGGATTTCAAGTGGCTCATGAAACTGGCCCAGAAACATGAGGTGCGTTTCCTCAAGGTCATGACCTGCAACAACATGAAGGAACCCCTGGGAATGGGCCTGTGGGAAGGAGTCCCCTTGCGCAACGTTATCTGGATCACCAAACCCACGGCTAACATTCGGCGCGTCTATTTTTATGGCCACCACAATGAGGATCCCAAGCAGATATTCCAGAGTTCATTGCCCATTGGCCGCGTACTGGAGGATCCCCCGGGCGATAATCCTGTCATCCTTTGTTACAAACTAAATGGCCAGTGGCTGAGCGGGCAACGCGGCGGACCGGTGCGCATGCTCGTCTCCGACGCTTACGGATTCAAATCGGTGAAGTGGCTTAAGAATGTGGTGCTAACCAATAATCATCAGGCCAATGATACCTATGCCAAGGGCAATAACGACATTGATAGCCAGATGAAAACCATGGCCCGCTTTATCTACAGACCCCTGAAGGAGAAAGTCGGAATCCCCATCGCGGTAACCGGCTTGGCCCACGTAGGCGTAAGCGGATTAAGCAAGGCACAGGTGTGGATCAATCCGCAGGATAAACCATGGCCCAAGGAGGACCCCCACTTTACCAAGGCCCCCTGGCAGGATGCAAAAATCCTTCCGCCACCCACCAGGTGGGGCGGTGATTTACCGGGGAACAAGCTTCCTCCCAATGTACGTTTCTTCACCAAGGAAGGACAACCCAAACTCTGGCCCATGCGCTACACAGTTGCTCACTGGGCTACGCTCCTTAAGGGTGTTGCCCCAGGTAAATACGATGTCTATTGCCGCACCATTGACGCCAACGGAATCGCCCAACCCATGCCGCGCCCATTCCGAAAATCCGGCCCCAACATAATACAGCAATCCTCGATCACGGTCGAAGGCTGATAAAGGCTTGGGGATTGGATCTGCACTTCAGGTTTGCATGGTCGCTTTCTGAGGCTAGAGTAACAAAGATGAAGATATGGCTGATGTCTTTAGCTTGTTTATGGTTGCTGATTGGATGCGCGACCTCAACATCGCGCGTTATCTCCACTCCCAAACCCTCACCCCTTGGGACATCAACAATCGGTTCTTCAGGCCCAACAGTTTATCTCAGGGACGATTCAGGCGAGCCACCCATCAACCCAATCAGTTCGCTCATGTACTTTGTGAAATTGATATCGCCCGAACCGGTGGATATGTCCAAAAGTGTTGGAAACACACAACAATCTAGAATTTTGTCGGTCAATAAGCGTGTTGATTCAGGAAAGCTTACAACCACCTGTCGGTTTGAAATCATCGGGCAAGGCACTCAACAAAACATTTTTAATCAGACAGTCGCAATTCGAAAAAACAGAGAACTTCTCAAGAATGGTGGCACGCTTAAAAGACGCTTGGACTACATCAATATCGAAGGTACGGGCAAAGGCAGTCTTCAGGTGGAAGGAATCATTTCTGATGATTTGCCGCTGGCTAATAAATTCACCTTTCGCTTCAACGACCAAGGCCAAAGAAGCCCTGTTACCATCGGTATTTATGATATTCGTTGGATTGATGGCTCGCCTCACGCAATAAATGAAACCATGATTCGGGTTGGTTCTCTTACCTTTCGCCGCCAGGAAGGGCGGCCCAAGATGGGTGTCACTGTGGCCTCAATTAAATCGAAGAACGCAGGCGATGGGCTCTTGAGCAACCTGGCAGGCAAGGTAAAAGGCACGCTGGCCAACATGTTCATTCCGCCGGTTTATATCAAAACTGAGGGTAATGATGCGCTGTTGGATTTCGCTCAAGCGATTGTCGAGGGGCGACGTCAATTCACATTTCCGGCCGCTCGCTAAAGTCCGCCTAGATTCTTCTTTAAATTGAACAGTGAAGTCACTTCTGGTTTGCCTCGAGAAAATGAGGCAGTAGAGTGCTGGTGATGGCATTTATTGGTATCATTGAAACGGATCAGGCCAAGGATGATTTGAAGGCGATTTATGATCAAGCCGAACGTCGGGCGGGACGAGTCTACAATATCCTCAAGATCATGAGCCGCAGCCCGCGCGCGCTGAAGGCGTCCATGGAACTATATGCAGCATCCATGTTCGGACCGTCGGAGCTTTCGCGCGCGCAACGCGAGATGTTAGCGGTCGTGGTGTCTGCTTCAAACCATTGCCATTATTGAATAGAAGCCCATGTGGAGGACTTCCGTGAGGAGTCGGCCGATGAGCTTAAGGCGAACCACATGAGACACGATTGGCGCCTGGCAGAATTGTCAGATGTGGATCAAGCTCTATGTGCTTGGGCGGAAAAGGTGACAATAAAAATCCAAGAGGTGAGCCGAGCAGATGTTGATTCATTGCGTGAAGCCGGACTGTCTGAAGACGCCATCAGCGACGCTGCACAGGTGATTGGCTTTTTCAACTACATCAACCGTATCGCCGAGAGCCTCGGAGTAGACCTTGAACCTGACATGCCTCCGAAGAACTAACTTTCATGCCCAGTGGCCTCGAGGGCAACCCTGCGCTTCCTACCCCCAAACAGCCAAGTTATTATTGCTTCTTCGCCTTAAAGCCACCGCCAATTTTGGCGACAGCTTCCTCCAATTGCTCAGGGCTAACTTTGCCTTTTTCAACGGTTACTGTGGCCTTACCACTTTCAAAAAATACTTTTGCATTCTTTACTCCGCTAACTTTGGCGAGTGCAGACTGCACTCGGGGCGCGCAATTAACCGCTCAGGACATTCCTTCTACCTTGAGGTAGACAAATTCAGCATCGGCCGGCACCGTGGGATCGGCTTGTCCAGTTTTGTTGTCATCTCCACTTCCGGAACCACCACCGCAACCAACAGCAACCAACATCGTGCTAATCGCGACAACCCCATATTTAATGAATCGTTTCATAAGCAACGGTCATATAGCACTGTCAGCAATTTGCTGCAAGGGAACTTTTTTGGTTATGGAACAGACATCTTCGTGTTTGCACGATGGAAGTGAATCGGTAAACTGCTAGGGATGAAAGGCACTGGTGTCAAACCACAAAATACTTGGCCGTGGCTGGGTCGATACCATCCCGGCTGGCCGTTGTTTTTATGGGGACCGGTTGCGCTAGCCTCTATTGTGCTCGGGATTGTAGTAAACCAGAATGAATTAGGGCTGTGGCAAATAATCCTCACTGGCACTATCGCCCTGCTCTTCTGGTCATTGTTTGAGTATGTCACTCACCGTTTCCTGCTCCATCCTCCAAAAAATTTCCGACGCATGGAACACTGGGCCTATCTCGCCCACGGCAAGCACCACGATGAACCCGATCACCCGATTTTCACCCTCGTGCCGCCCCTAAATGCCGCAATAATCCTCGCGCCGTTACTGATCATTTTTTACTTTACTGTACCTACGCATGCCCTCGCCCTCTTCGTGGGTTTTTTTATTGTGGGCTACTTGGTTTATGAATACGCCCACCTCGCTTTTCACCAGGCTTCCCCAAAAACCAGATTAGGCCGATATTTGCGCCATCATCACATGGCACACCATGCCCATGGACGCGAAGGCAATTTTGGCGTCTCTACTCCGCTCTGGGATTTTTTACTGAGAACGACACTTCGGAATTAACCCATCTGCGCATCCGTCGTGCCGCCTTGCCTTGCCGCCGCAGTTGTGAAAAAATTGGGCATGCACATCAAAAATTTCCTTATTCTGCTCTCGCTTGGAGTTAGTTTATCCACCCAATCTGCTTCCAAACCCAATATCGTTTACATCATGTGTGATGAACTGGGTTATTACGAACCCTCCTTCATGGGCAGTAAAACCATTAAAACCCCACGCATTGACCGTTTGGCTGCCGAGGGCG
>CAZTTU010000085.1:0-10645 GCA_964616045.1 uncultured Verrucomicrobiota bacterium
AGGAGTTCAAGGAGAGTCAACAATGGCACGATGAAAAACTCACTTTCGCGATGCATTATTTCAAAAATGAGAACTACCTGCGGCCTCTTTCCCATGACGAGGTTGTTCACGAAAAACGCTCACTACTCGGAAAGATGCCCGGCGATGAGTACGCACGTTTCGCGAACCTGCGCATGTTGTTGGGGTACCAGTGGTGCTTGCCAGGTAAGCAGCTTCTCTTCATGGGCGGCGAAATTGGCCAGCATAGCGAGTGGGATCATGGAGGAGAAATTGATTTGGAATGGGATCATATTGGCAATATAGAATGGAAATTCAGAAATGTAGCCGGTTTGCCGGGAGGCTTGCAAAGATGGGTGAAAGCCTTAAATGAGCTATATCGCGAGGGATCTGCATTATGGGAAGCCGATTATGACGGGTGCGGCTTTGAGTGGATTGAGCGCGAATACAGTGAGGCAAAGGTAATTTCCTTTGTGCGGCGGTCCGGTAATGGGGAGCAGGTTCTTGCAGTTTTCAATCTTTCGACAAAGAAACATCAAGACTACCGCATTGGCCTTCCGGACGACGGCTGGTGGCATGAGATTTTGAACAGTGATGCTGAGGTTTATGGTGGTCGTGATTGCGGCAACAGAGGCGGCATCCATGCGGAGGGAATCCGTTGGCAAGATCAGGGTTTTTCCAGTTTGCTGGAACTGCCTCCCACGACGTGCCTGATATTTAAACGTTGCTGATTCACAGCTGTTGATATCCTTGATTTGACCATCTAATTCCTTGAGCGACCTTGGTTGCGTTTGGTCGGAGCCGTTGAAATATTGACAAAAACGGGGCTCCTTGGTAGAGAAACTATTACTGGAGGTGCCTTTTAGGAGGTGAGGCATGGATCAATTAGGATTTTTAGCAACGGCAGTGCCTAAACTTGGGCCGCCATCAGACAACAACGCCACCCTGCCCACTTACGAATACGTATGGGATAAGCTGGAGGGGCCGGGGTTGGCGATCATCATTGTCCTTGTTCTGCTCTCCACATGTGCTTGGACAGTGATGGCCTTCAAGGCGCTGCAGCTTCGTCGCGCGCGAAAGTACAATCGCTATTTCGACAGTGAATTCCGAAGCCAAAAGCGGGTCTTGGCAATGTTTGAACGTCGCGTTTCGGCGGAGGGTTGCCCTCTCTTTAACGTCTATCAAGAGGGGTGTATGGCCTTGGAGGAAAGGTTGCGTGACAAGGGTGGCAGTCGATGTCGTTATGTATCATTGAAATCGATGGAACATATCAAGGGGCTACTCGAAAGCTCAGTGGCGCGGGAAGCTGTGTCGCTGGAGTCTGGCATTATTTTGTTGGCCGTCGCGGTGAGTGGAGCTCCTTTCCTTGGCCTGCTCGGCACAGTATGGGGTGTGATGGAGGTCTTTAGTGAAGCAGCTCAAAACAAAGGCAATGCATCGCTGGAATTTGTAGCCCCTGGTGTTGCTGCGGCTCTGGCTACTACCGTGGCTGGTCTTTTGGTCGCGATTCCTTCGATGTTTGGCTACAACTGGTTGGTGCACAATCTGCGCGTGGCTACGGTTGAAATGGATAATTTTGCGCAGGAACTTTCCGCCAAGATTGAGACCGAATATTTGCAGGAAGTGCCCGTGAACGATCGCGAGCCCCGCAAGGCCTTGGAATCAGGGCCAAAGCCAATGCCCGAGGCGGTGGACCACCCTGAGCCCGAACAGGCCGACGAAACCCGCGTGGATTATCACAACGAAGGAAAAAATCCCGACCTGCTCCCGCCCGACGCGGAGGTGCAATCATGAGACGGTTCTCCAAGCGCAATCAGCTCGTGACCTTGAGTGACTTGAATGTGACGCCAATGCTCGATTTGGCGTTTGTTTTGCTCATCATCTTCGTAATCGCTACGCCGTTATTGGAGCAGGGAATGGCGCTGGATTTACCCGAGGGAGGGAAGGGCGATTCGGGCATTGACCGTAGTGACATATGCACAGTGGAAGTGAGTCGGGAGGGTGCGTACTTGCTTGATAGTGCACCCATGGGTGATCTTGCCCAGCTTAAGGTTGCGCTGGAGAAGGCACATGAAAAAAACCCGGACACCATCGTTTATATTCGTGCAGATGCTTTGGGCTATAATAAACACACCTACTCTGTGATTGATGCTTGCCAACGTATTGGGCTCACCAAGTTTTCATTACGAACCAGGGAAAGAAACCGATGAGCCGTTTATTGAAAAAATGCCTGTTTCTGTCCATTGGTATGCATATTCTGCTGGCTGCGGTGTTAATCTTTTGTACGGCGCTATCTGGTCCAGAGCCGGACAATAAAATTATGCCCACATTTAGCATGATTGCCCCGGACGTGTTGGATAATCTACTTAAACCTCAGCGCGTTTCTACACCCAAGACAGCCCCCAACCCTCCAGTTCGGCGGATAGTGATTCCAACACCGCCCAAGAAGGTGACTCCAACACCGCCCAAGAAGGTGAGGCCAACACCGCCCAAGAAGGTGAGGCCAACACCGCCCAAGAAGGTGACTCCAACACCGCCCAAGAAGGTGAGGCCAACACCGCCCAAGAATAAAATCATTAAGATCGCTAAAAACACACAAACCGCCAAGGGCACCCCCACGCGGCCCAAAAACAACCAGCCCAAGGTGCCCTCGATCAGCGCCAAGGAGGTGAAAATCATCAAGAACATGCGCGGTCAGCTGTCGGGCGCAATCAATGTGGATGTTACTGGGGCCAACAAGGCGGCTTTCACTTCGTATGCCAGCTTTGTTGTGAGTGTATATCGGCGTACTTGGGAACCGTTGATTCCCGATGGGTTGGCGCGCGAACGCATTGCCAAGGTGTCAGTTACCATTCGTAGTGATGGGCATGTGCTTAGTGCCAAGATTATCCGCAAGACCGGTGATGCGGCGTTGGATCGTTCTGTACAACGTGCGCTTGACCGCGTGAAGACTATTGGCGAACGTTTTCCGTCGGGCTCAAAGGATTCACTGCGAACCTTCACGCTGGACTTTACGCCCCGTATTAGAGGACGAAATTGATGAGAGAGATTTGTTCTGGTTTGTATATTTTGGTATTGCTTGTCGTTTCTTTCCAGCAACTACACGCTGACGCAGACCCCAATTCAAATGGTGCCCTTCGAGTTGTGGGTGATGCGCGCAACAAACTGATCCCAATGGCCCTAAAGGGGTACGACGGAGAAGTGGCACGGGTGTTGAAATTTGATCTGGAGGTGATGGGTTGCAAAATAGTGCCGGAAGGGGATGCTGCTTATTTGCTGGTGGGTGGCAATAGGAATTCCGTTAATGGAATTTTGAAAGACACCGCGGGAAACCCTGGGTTCAATAGACGATACAACGGCGGTAATCTAAGGCAACAGGCGCATGCGTTAAGCAATGACGTGATCAAGGCCATCACGGGCCTCGGCGGGATTGCGCATACGCGCATCATTTACAAGATGAAAACTGGTGCGCGAGCGTACGAGGTTTTTATTTCCGATTATGATGGGCATCAGCCCGTTGCGTTGACATCGGATAACGCGCTTACCGAGGCACCACGATGGGCCCCAGGTAATAAGGAGGTGTTTTATACCTCGTGGTACACAATCGGTGGCGTGGAGAACACGACAGTGATCCGACATAATATGAAAACACGTGCGCGGACTGTTTTTTCACGGTTCAAAGGACTGAACACCGGGGGCGCTGTTTCGCCAAACGGGGAAGTGGCCATGGTGCTGAGCCGCGGAATTAATCCTGATATTTGGGTGGCGCCTGCAGGATGGGATTTTTTACTGGATAAGGCGGGCAGCAAACTGAGGCAGATGTGCAAAACCAAAGAGTCAGAAAGCGGTCCAGCGTGGTCACCCGATGGAAGATGGCTGTGCTTTGCCACGCGTGCTAGAGGGCGGCGGATGCTGGTGAAAGTTGCTGCGGCTGGTGGAAATATGATTAAAATCCCCACACCGGGGGCGATCAATCCCACCGATCCGGCGTGGTCACCGGACGGAAAATTCATTGCGTTTACATCGCAGACCGGAAAGTACTTTAATATTTTTGTGGCGCCAGCCACCGGGGGAAAGGCGGAGCTTATCGCGGCAGGAGAGGGGCCATCCTGGGCACTGAATAATCGCAACCTCATTTTTACTCGCAGGGGTGTGAATAAGAGAATGCTGGCAATTGTTGACGTGCCGACAAAACAGGTGAAGATGCTACCAGCCTTTTCGGGCAGCGCGTCGCAGCCTGATTGGCAGAGGTAGTTTGAAACCACGAGCTTTAGGAGGGCTCACAATTACGCAAGGAGGAGAGTATGCGAATACAAATGTTCTATAGATGTTTAGTTGGCGCGGTTGGGTTGGTGCTCTTGGGAGTTGGGTGTAAATCAAAAGGCACGACGGATTTGGTTCGGATTCCGGATGCCAATAAGGTGGTGACCACCCCGACAAATCCAAACAATCCGACAAACCCAAACAATCCGTTGCCGCCAGGAAATCCAAACGATCCAAAAAATCAGCCGACCGGAACGAACAATCCACCCGCATGGCCGACGGATCCGACCCAGGGGTTTTCGGTTCCATATGATTTCAAGCGGGATGTTTTCCAACATGTGCATTTTGACTATGACAGCTCGGCACTGCGCGAGAGCGATATGCAGTCAGTTGAAACTGTGGCTGGGTATTTGCTGGAGAATCCCACGCATTTGTTGCTGGTGGAGGGTCATTGTGATGAACGAGGCACTGAGGAATACAATCTATCCCTTGGAGAACGACGTGCCTTGGCAGTGGTTGACGAGTTGATCCGTGCGGGCGTTTCCGCTGATCGTATGCGTACGGAATCCTATGGTGAAAAGGTCCCCCTGGATGAATCAGATAATGCCGAGGCACGATCCAAGAATCGACGTGGAGAATTTGTGCTGGTCGTTCCCGTCCCTGCGTCACAGATTGACTCGGGCACTGGTCAGTGATACATGGCCCTGAGACAGGACAAGAGGTTTCACGCGAAAGGTTAATAAGTATTCTTGCACACTCTTGACCTGAGAGTTGACAGTCAGCAGAATGTGCCAGTTTGTGACTAGGGTCACCGATGTGTACCCATCCAAGGAGGAGACAACAGAAATGAAAAAAGGAGTATTTTATCACATATTGGCGGTCGGTGTAATACTGACATTCATCGTTGGCTGCAAAAGCCAGAAACCAGTTGGGTTGACCAACATTCCGTCCATGGAGCCGATCGTGAAAACAATTACCGTCCCAGGACCAGTACAGCCGTTGCCGGCTGGGGGTGGAGGTATTCCCGGGGGGAATCCAGTCGATCCAAATCCGGGAGGCGGTACCACCATTGTTGAAATTCCACCAGAAAACACAGATCTCGGTAGGAATTTTAACGGCAGTCAGGTTGAGGATCGCGACATGTTTCTTGCGCAAATGGTGCATTTCGAGTTTGACAGCTCTGCGGTGCGGGCAGGAGACCTACCGAAAGTGGAGATTGTAGCGCAGCATATGATTCAAAACCCCACACATAGCCTGTTGGTTGAGGGTCACTGTGATGAGCGTGGAGCTGAGGATTATAATCTATCTCTGGGCGAGCGCCGGGCATTGGCGGTTGTGGATGAGCTTCTTCGCTTCGGAGTCGGTCCGGATCGTATTCGCACTACAAGTTATGGGGAGAAAATCCCGATAGCTGACGGAGTCTCAGAGGGGGCACTTGCTCAGAATCGACGTGGCGAATTTGTACTCTTAAAACCAACAAATTAGATTTGCTAGATATAACATTCGTGAAGCCCCAGGTGTCGGGGCTTTTTTTCTTTACTGAATAAAGAAAAGGGGTAGTCTGTCTAAATACTACGTGCGTTTTATGAGCGAATACATGTTGGCATTTGGTCTCGGGTGGATGGAGCTGGTGGTTATTATGCTGGTGGTCTTGTTGTTCTTCGGGGCAAAAAAATTACCTGAAATGGCCAAAGGCCTTGGCAAGGGAATTCGCGAATTCAAGAAAGCCTCCAGTGACATTGGGGACGAACTGCATCGTGCCAGCTATGAAGAAGAGGAGGAGCGTCGCTCAAGGCCTCGCCGGGAACGTCCGATTGAGGAAAAATCGGCCAATACCGAGGAGAAGGAAAAGATGAAAGCCGAATCGGCCAAATCATCCTCTGAGTCCAAGGCCTAGTTTCGCATTTCATCATGGCCAAGGAGCCCGAAGACAAGCACCGGGCTTCTTCCGCGGACGGTGAGAGCACACCGCCAGAGAGTGGTCTTCCGCAGGATGATTCGCCGATCAAATCTGATGATGGTGCTGAGCAGGGTGAGCTGTCCTTAAGCGATACACCAGAAGAGGGCAGTTCAGAGGAGGAATCTCCAGAAAGCGATTCCTCCCAATCCGAGGGGACAGAGGAAGTCGATTCCACACATGATGACCAGACTGAAAGTCATGCCCAACATGATGATCCACACTACGCCGATGAATTAGATTCCGATCTCAACGATCCGAATTATGAGGACCCCTACGACGATGAATATGATCATGACTACCATACTGGACACCATGAGGAATATCATGACAATTATCACGATTACCATGATGAGCCCGCAGGTGGTCACAGCTCAGGGAGCGGAGCGGGCTATGGTGATAGTTCTTATGATGACGGTGATGATGAGGACGGTGATGATGAGGAGGAACAAGAGGGATATGGTGGCCCGGTAAAGCCATTTTTGGATCATCTTGAGGATTTGCGCTGGACGGTTTTGAAATGTGTGGTTGCCCTATTGGTTGGCATGCTGGTGGCATTGTTTGGGGCCGGGTATATTGTCGATTTTCTTTCTGGGCCATTGGATCAAGCGCAGAAAAAAGGGCAGTCGGAGTTTTTGGGTTCTAAGAATCCAAAAAAACGGACGATTCCAGTGCGGCTAGGTAATGGTGTGGTAACGCAAATTCGTGAGGCTGATTTGAAGGAGATGGTGGATAACGGTCAGTTGCAGGGAGTCTCCACCAACTTAGCGGAAATCACCTCGCTTACGCTCATGCCACACAGTCTGCTGCCTGATAGCAACGGTTCAACCAGTGGTGCTCGGTATGCGCTTTCACTTCATGTGGATTCCAACAGTAGTGAGGAGATCAAATGGTCTTTGCAACTCAAAGCATACGGTCCGCTTAAATCATTTTTCATCGCCCTGAAGATTGGCTTGTATGGTGGTCTTACCTTGTCCATCCCTTTTATCCTCTATTTTATCGGGCAGTTTGTGTTGCCGGCACTTCGGGTAAGAGAAAAGAATTGGCTCTTCAAGCTATCCTGTTTCGGAACATTTCTATTCCTGACAGGCGTGGCCTTTGCCTATTTTGTCATTATGCAATTTGCTGTTTGGGCCTCAGTTGGTTTTGCCGGCATGCTCGGCTTTGGTGCTGATGAATGGCAGGCCGAGGAATACATTAATTTTATCTGTATGTTTATGGTTGGCATGGGGGTTGCCTTCCAGTTGCCCATGGTATTGCTGTTTCTAGTTAAGATTGGGATATTGGACTACAAGAAATTATCAAAATGGAGGATGTACGCGGTGGTGGCCAATCTGGTTGTCTCAGCAATCCTGACTCCAACAGGCGATCCCTTTACGCTGCTACTGGTGGCGTTCCCGCTGCATCTGCTCTATGAAATGAGCATTTTAATCGCGTGGATTTGGTACAGGCGTGATGCCAAGAAGGAAGCTGAAGCGGAACTTGGCGACTAGGTGGTCGCATGAGCTTAGTTCTTAAATCACCCTGCAAAATCAACCTTCTACTCAATGTGTTGGGCCAACGCGAGGATGGCTTCCACGATATTGAATCCATTATGCAGCCTTTGTCATTGCATGATGTGCTCAAAATCAAGAGTGCTGGGAAATGTGTTGAATTGACCTGCAGTGACCCGCGGCTTTCCGTGGGAGACGATAATCTTGTCCATCGAGCGGCTGCTGAATTCCTAAAATTAACTGATTTCGGCGGTGTGAGAATTCATCTACAGAAAAACCTTCCACTTGCCGCAGGCATCGGGGCTGGTAGTAGCAATGCTGCCACGACGTTGCTCGGCTTAAATGAACTGTTCAACCATCCCCTCAATTCAAGAGAGATTCATGAGTTGGCAGTCTCTTTAGGCTCGGATGTGCCGTTTTTTCTTCAAGAAGGTCCAGCCTTGGTTACGGGGCGAGGTAATCATGTAGAAACACTCAAGCCATTTGGTGTGCTGAAAGGTTGTGGAATGTTGCTTGTTCACCCTGGATTTGGCGTAAGTACCCCTTGGGCTTATCAAAGATTGACAGATATATCGGAACCCTTCGGAACAAGAGGTCTGGCGAAGAGAATGATTGGATCAATGATTGAAGGCAATTTGGGAGGATTATGTAATTCACTGGAAAGGGTGGTTTTTCCAAAATATGTCGTGTTGCCAATTATCAAGGAGTTTTTTAATGTTAAGGGTGCGCTCGTGACGTTGATGTCCGGTAGTGGCTCAACAATGTTTGCGATAACTGAGAATCGCGCCTCAGCGGAATCGCTTCGAATGGAATATCACGATCAATTTGGACAGGCAGGTTGGTCGGCGACAGTGGTATTGTGAAAGTAAAAAAAGCGTGATCCATAGTATGTTATACCATTAGCCTTGGCCCATGGATGATTTGCTCAAGCTGCTTAGAAAAGATGCCTCCCTCACTTCTGCCCAAATTAGCGGTCGGCTCAATCTACCTGAGACTGAAGTGGTGGCTAAAATCAAGGAATACGAATCCAACGGTGTGATCTTGGGCTATCGCACGGTGATCAATGAGGAGAAACTTGGGGTAGAACTTGTGCGCGCGGTGATTGAGGTGAAAATTACGCCCGAGCGGGAGGGTGGCTTTGATCGGCTGGCAACGCGGATAGCCCGCTTTGATGAAGTGCACAGTTGCTTTCTCATGAGTGGCGGTTTTGACTTGATGGTTGTTGTAGAGGGTTCCGACCTCAAGGGCGTTTCCTTATTCGTTTCCGAAAAACTGGCAACTCTTCAGGGCGTCATTTCCACCGTCACCCATTTTATGCTCAAGCCGTACAAGGAGCAGGGTGTGCTGATCGCCGGAGAATTCAGTGAGGAAAAGCTGGCGGTCTCGCCCTAGTCAAAGCTGCTCCATCGCCCAGTCGAGGGCATTAAAGAGTTCTCCCATGGTTTCTTCAGTTTCATCCCCCATGTTCGATAGGCGGAAAGCCTGACCCTTGAGCTTGCCGTAACCTCCGTCGATGAGAATGTTCTTTTCCTTCATTAGTTTCTGGAGCTGTGCGATATTCACCGTACGGCCTCCTTTCTTGGCGCCGTTATTGATGCAGGTGAGAGTGGTGGATTCATAGCCGGGTTCGGGAAAGAGGGTGAAACCGTGCTTCGCCGCCCAATCGCGCGTCATATTGTTTGTGTTGCGGTGGCGTGAGTAGCGATTGTCTAGGCCCTCGTTAAAGAACTCATCGAGTTTATGCGAAAGTCCGTTGACGTGGGCTATGCTTGGTGTGCTGGGAGTCATGTTTTTCTCCGCATTTTTTTGGAATTCCAAAAAATCAAAATAATAACCGCGCCCTTTTGTTTTCTCAGCTCGCCTCAGAGCACTCTCGGAGCAGATAAATACCGCTAGTCCGGGTGGCAAGGCCCATGCCTTTTGTGTGCCAGCCAAGAGCACGTCAATACCCAGATTGTCGAAGCTCAGGGGCACAGCCGTCATTGAGCTGACGCTGTCTATTATAAACATTACGTCGGGATACTTTGCCTTAAGTGAGGCAATATCCTTTAGCGGATTCATCACACCGGTGGAGGTTTCACTATGCACCAACGTGAGTGTGTCAAACACGCCCGTGCTCAATCTAGTGTCAATGAGTTCGGGGAGGATCGGAGAGCCCCAGTCCACCTGCAGCCCCTCTGCCTCAATGCCGCACCGTTCAGCGACATTTAGCCATTTATCTGAAAAAGCGCCGCACATGCAGCAGAGAAGCTTTGTTTGCGCAAGATTCCGGATTGCGCCTTCCATGATGCCCCAAGCCGAAGAGGTGCTGAGAAAGACAAGTCGTCTGGTGTCAAGCAGTTCCTGAAGTTGAGGTTGAATCTTGCCGTACAGATCTTGGAAATTTTGGCCGCGGTGACCAATCATGGGTGTAGACATTGCCCGGAACGTGTGTTCGCTCACTTCAACGGGGCCGGGTATGTGCAGTTTCAAATGACTCATGATATAAATTTCGCCGCTACTGCGGTTTGGCTCGATTCACCCAAGCCGGTGATGCCCAGTTCGAGGACATCGCCCGGTTGCAGGAAGCGCGGCGGATCGAAGCCAAGGCCCACACCACTGGGGGTGCCAGTGCTTATGACATCGCCGGGAAGGAGTGTCATGAACTGGCTGAGGTAATGCACGAGGTGTTGTACGCCGTAGGCCATATCGCTGGTGTTGCTGTTCTGTAGTTCCTCGCCGTTGACCTTCAGCCAAAGGTCCAGTGCCTGCGGGTTGGGGATTTCATCGGCTGTGGCAATAAAGGGTCCGATTGGCGCGAAGGTGTCGCAACTCTTGCCCTTAACCCATTGGCCGCTGTGCTCCAACTGGAAGGCCCGTTCGCTGTAGTCATTATGCAGCACGTAGCCGGCCACGTGGTCGAGTGCGTTGGCCTCTTCGACATAACTCGCCTTTT
>CAZTTU010000086.1:0-10628 GCA_964616045.1 uncultured Verrucomicrobiota bacterium
CCAGTTAAAAGGCACCTTTAAGGCCTCTCCCGCCGTGGCCGATGGCGCATTGTTCTTGAGAAGCAACACTCACATATATCGCATCGAGAAGCCTCAGAATTAAGACCACTTCAATGTGATCGCCTGAAATGGCAAAGAAATGGATCGCGCCCCTTCCTCAACATCCCAAAAACCCATCAATTCCATTTATGCCTCAGACGGTTTCACCGCATGAAAGCGACCCCGAAAGCGCCAAAATTATCAGGGGTCAGTTTTGACGAAAAAAAACAGGTACCCCAAAAACAATATAAATGCCACGAACAAGATAAATTGTATTGCCCTTTTCCATAATAGAATTCTTTCTGCGCCCCTGCGCTCCCGCCAACCCGTATATTCAACGTATACCCTTTCCTTGTTTTTCCGGTTGATTCTACCCGTCACGTCAAGCCCGAAGGCGATATAAACTGCAGCCAATATCATTACCATTATTCGGTTGTTGGCCTGGATCGCGTAAAACAAGACGCCCGAAAAGACACCGATAACAGCCAACCAGCCCAGTATGAGTTTTTTTGGCGGATTATCAGGAGATGCCTTGAAGTATTTTTTCCAGTTCCAAATCAGGTGGAACAATGCAGCGAAGAATCCAACGATACCTCCACCGACTACTTTGAACAAAAAAACGAACACCTGCCAGGCAGACCTGCAAAAAGTAACAACGTAGACCTTCAACCTCTTCAATTGTCAGCACCCCCATCCATCACTTACACCACGTTAACGGACCAAGCCCGAATCCCCAATCCAAAATAAAAAGATAAATGCCCCTATTGAGAAAATACACCTCAAGATGACCTGCCCGTGACCAGCACACCGAGACACTAGGCATCCAAACAAACACTTCTTGGTCAATCGTGAATAGACGCACTTGACATTGACTGGTCCATGTTCTCCACAAGCATCAACAACGCTTACCATTATCCGCCCACCAGCATTTTGACCACGATCAATAAAGGCCTACGCACCATCATGGCCCACACTCAAAAGACAGTCACCCCAACTCCATAGGGTCAGAATGACTCGGGGCAATATCGACGTAAAAAATTCCGCCTTCACCTGCTCAGAGTTGCGGAGCTCGAGCATAGAAACGGGGTGTGCTGATCATGGTTTCCCTCCCGAAGGCATCTTAATCAGTGTTGGCAAGGCCGCTGCCCCAGAAGTTTTACATAACTAACTAAAGTTGCCCTCACCAGTTCAATCAACTGGCATGAACGCACGATCATTGGGGCGATAGCCGGTAAATCGATCAATAATGTTACTGATCTGCCAATCGTATATTGATTCCACTGGCCACTTGTTCTGAATCTTCCAAGCCACTCTCAACTGCTTCAGCAAGAGAGCAATCGTGTTTGTGGGCATATTTTTGCAGTGCGAGCCAGGTTATTGGCTTGAGCGTTATATCCAGATTTACGGTCACACGGTCTTGTCCGAGCTTTTCAAGCACGTCCAATTCATCACTTGATAGTCGTGAAAGAGAACGGCACATGGTTGCACTATTGATAACAGTCATTGAATTAGGGCCCTTCGGCACAGTGGAAATACGGTGGATTTTAGCTGACAGCAAGGCGTAGCTATAAGGAGTTTTTCGCAGGCTGTTCACCCGCTATTCACAAACCTAGAAATCAAATGGATCGTCGCTGTCTGATTCCCGTTTTTTACTGAGATTGAATTCCACTGAAGAAAATGCGCTGGGCCGGAAATCCACCCGACCAAAGACCGGACTGATGCCGGTGATCTTGTCGGTCGTCCAGCGTTCGAGGCTAAAAACAAAGTCCCCGCCGCTGGCAAGGGTGACTTTCACGTCGCCAATACCAAGTCTGGTTTTTTCCTTCTTATCACCAGCAAGCCGAATAAACGCCACCTTCTCAAGCGGCATGTTCAACTCAGCAAAGCTCGCCTTGAATTGAACCTGGCCGTTTGCAATCCCCACCAATTTCCCCGAGATTTCAGATTCAGCTCCACGCAATAAATCTTCATCCGTCTTGCGTTGACTGCCGCCTGGCACGGGCATTTTTCCATCCCATTCAGTGACGCTGATCTTGCTTACTTTAAGCATCGACTGCCCCTGCGAGAGAAACATCAGCACATCACCCTTCCCGACAAAACCCGCACCATCCTTCCATTCCCTTATGACGCGATCGTTCATTAGCAGAGTAACCGCATTGTTCTTCTTGTCTATCCGAATAGAAATACGCGCCTTGGTTTTGTTGCGAAACTCCTGTGGCAAATTGACATTACCAATATTATTGTGCCCCTGTTTGGCAGTGGAGCGGATGAGGTAACAGTTGTAATTACTCAAGCCCACGATGTATCCGTTACTCCCATACTGCTCCATTTTATCGGAGCACAAATGAACGGCGATGTTGAAACTGCCGCGCCAGGAAAGATCAAACTCAACATTTGTCTTATCAGTATATTTCAGCTTACGTCCAATCTGCGCGCCAGACTTCGTCGAGATGAATGATTTCTTGCTGAATTGCCACCCGACCTTACCCATCGGCTTGGCAAAGCCATTATTTGGAATAAGACGACGCCCATCTCGTGGAAATGGAATGTTCTGATTTGCATTTACCTTCAGGTTGTTTCGCCCGATCCATCCGTCCAGATTTTTTGGACCCTCATAAATAGCATTAGCCGATTGACCATCAGTCGAAATGGAAAAAATCTTGTCACGCGGTATTCGAAGACTGTTACGACTGTACCATGCGCCAAGCAGTAAATTTTCTTCATCTAACTCAACTAATTCCCCCAGCAACTCCTCCCCGGTGCGAAGCGTCACCCGACAATTTTGCTTTGCGGGAACTTGAGCAACACGGGGGTAAAGTAAAATTTTTGAAACACTGTCAGCGCTAAATTCAATATCATTTTTTGCCGCAGGATGACGCCACTTGGCACCACTTTCGGAATCAAATTCCACAAATACCCCCTGCAATGCATCTCCATTAAGCAACTCAATAACCTGTGGCTGTTGAGTCATCGCGATGTTCCCCCCATTTGGGCCAGGGACGATGATTCCCGGCCTATTGGTGGAAACCGTGGGCGTGCGAACAGGCTTGATGACAATTTGGGCCACCGCCATTGTGCTCAAAAGAATGAACGCGACAGGAACAATGGTTAAAGAAGTTATTTTCATTGGCCAAAAATGTTGTCTATGCCGCCGGGGCGAGTCACGTGCCGATTAAACACAAGCTTCTCAAAAATGGCTGGATTAAATTCTGCTACCCCAAAATAAGGGCTCTCCACACGCACTTTTTCACCGACCCAACTCTGCATTTTCAAGGTGAGCCGGCCACGCGATGCCATCTGCGCCAAAACTTCTCCCGCCTTGGGAACGTTTTTCACAACCGGATTGGATAATTCCAGGATAGAGACCGCGTTCATCTCTACCGGCACTTCCGCAAAGCTCGTGGCGAGAATGAGTTTACCATTCTGTATAGTTTTTGCCCTGCCCGAAATCGAGTCATCATTGGAAAACTGCAAGTAATCCTCCTTACCATTACCCAGGTTTTTCCCGCCACCGGCCTGAGGCAAGGCACCATCCCACTCACTGATGCGAATATTACTCAGGCGCATTGGGTAACTATTACGCGAGGTAAAGAGCAGACCATTCCCTTTGCCGGCAAAATTGGCGTTGGAATCCTTCCAATTGTGAACCAACTGATTATCCACCATGAGGGCAATCGTTTTTTTCACCTTATCAACATAAATTGCCACATGGGCTCGAATTTTAGGCTGCTGCATTCTTGACTGAACATTCATCCCGATCCGGGAAGACGAATTGTTGGAAATTCTGTAAAGGTAAACATTATTGTGGTCAATCCGCAGACTATAGCTGTTTCCAGTATATTCGTTCTTGATACTGTCGGCATACAGGTTGACCCCCAAGCCAAAATAATTGGACCATTGGATATCAAACTCAATTTGACTTCGTTCTGGGAATTCCAAGTCATCGCGTCCCAACAAGGGCCCAGAAGACCTGCAATTAAATCCATTATCCACAAACCTCCAATTCTGGCCGTTACCTTTTCCAGGTATTTGCGGGACTTTCCCTAGAATCTGCAGTGCTAATTTGGCCGGGACTGCTGGACCGTTAAGCGGGTTCAGATTGTTCAAGCCAAAACCCCTCATCTGCGCACCGGTGTTACGATTTCCGGTTTTCCATCCTTCAGCACTCCCATCTGGTCCTTCGTAAACGACGCGGCTTACCGATTGTCCCGGCCGAAGAACTCGCACTGTTTTGCGCGGCAATTTGAGGCGCCCCCCGTACCAAGTGTCCAGAACCAAGTCGGATTGAGTTAACTCAATCAAGTCACCTTGAAATAAATCCCCATTAACCAGTTCCACTGTGCAATTGTGTCGGCGTGATTTTCCCGGGCCAGGAAACAACCGGATGTCTGCGACGTCGCCACTTTTTACCGCCACCGAAGTATTAAAGGAGGGGTGTTGCCAAAGGACTTCGCCGTTCTTAATGCCTAAAAACTTCCCGGAAATACCATCGCCATTTAACAGTTTGAGTTTTTCCAGACGCACTTCCTTGGATTTGCCTGCGTCCATTTTTGGCGGATTACTAGTACGCACCAACAATGAGGAGCGCACCGGCCTAACGGCCTTGAATTTTTCCAACAGAGGATTGACCGCGTCCCTTTGTACTGGCTCTTGGCCCAGCACAGTCAAAGGCATGATGACCCACAAAAAAGCAGAGGCCAGTAAATGGCGAATCCTAGCGTTCATATATCGGAAGATACCGGTAATTTAACGCCAGCGAAAGAAGTGAAGCTGCAGTGGCGAAACTCCCACCAAAGTTGCTGTCCCAGCGACCATCCTCCTGCTGAGTTTCCTGAAGGCGCTTAATGTTGGTTGCATTCCATTCCTCCCACAACTTGGGAGAAGCGTGAAAGTAGGCTTGAGCCGCGTAGTACAAAAAGTAGTGGTAATAATGGTCGTATCCCCCATCAGAACCCTTGCTCACCAAATAATCCATGGCAGCTTGAAAACGCTCGCTTTGCTTTTTCTTGGCCAAGGCAAAAGCCAAGGCACCAATCGCCGTGCGCGGCCCATTCGGACTGCTGGCACTGGTATAACCAAACCCACCGTCACTGGTTTGACACTCAATGTAAAACTGCAGTGCTTTTTCGATTGAATCCTGAGGAATCCCAATACCTGCATTGCGCGCAGCAAACAAAGCAACGATACATGCTCCGCTCACGGTGGTATCAGCATCCGAACTCTCAGGGGAGTACCTCCAGGCATTTTTGCGGCTCCGCTTCTGGGCATTAAGGATGAGATCTGAAGCTTTCTTAAGGGCAGGCCCAAGCGCGCTGTCATTTACCTGACCGTAAGCCTCTGCCAGCGCCAACGTGGCAAACCCGTGATTATACATGGAGGATCCAATGTAACCGGTGGATTTATTTTGATTTTTCAGGATCAGGTTCAGACCTCGTTTAATAGCCAAAGCAAACGGACCACGGTTGGGGTCATCGCCGTGCGCCAGCATGGTTACCACCGCCAAACCCACCACACCTGGCTGTGTTCCATAGTGATCACTCCGACCCGGTGAGGAAAAGGAGCCGTCCTCCTTCTGGTGTTTCACCAGGAACAACAGACCCTTCACGTACATTTTATCCACCGCTGGATCGATAAACTTTGTGGGGCCCTCAAATAATTTCTGAGCCTGAAGCACCGGCGCCCCAAGAAGCAGCATCAACAAAGTGACTGGCAGAAATCGTCCCATTACTTGTTCTTGCGCAACAAATCAACACCCTTGAAGAATTCCTTGAACTCATTCTGGAATTCCTTTGGTAGCTGCGTGTTGCGCCCCGCCAGTTTCTGAGTTTTGCGATCCGTGCCAGCAGCCCCATTCACGCTGCCCGGTATTTTTTCATTGGTCTTATTTGTCGTGCCGCCAGAATTGTTCATACCAGGCTGCTCACCCGGCTTCTGCCCCGGTTTTTGCCCTGGCTTCATGCCGGCCATGGCCATTAGTTGCATCATTAGTTGCATCTGTTCTTCAGTCATCTCGCCACTTGATTGACACTGTTGGCATTTTTTCATAAGCGCAGCAATTTCCTGCTCAAGAATATTCACCACGGTTTGCTCTGCCTTCTCCGCTTCCTTAAGGGATTTAGAGGCCTTGGCGGGAGTTTCCTTTGGAAGGGAGCGCTCCAGCAACCAAGCCGCCACCTGCACCTGGGCGTCAACCGAGCCAAGCTTGGCCGCTTCCCGGCATATATCTATTGCTTCTGCCTCCTCCCCTTTCTTGTACTTATCCCGAGCCTGCTCAAGCTTAACCTTGGCATCATTCTTTACATCATTCGCCTGAGCCATATTGAACAAGCAGCCGAATGCGATTAGAGCGATTATGTATGCTTTCATATATTCCCTTTGTTTTACTTTTTCTGATAAATTTCCCTGGCATCAGCCTCGGCGCGTTTACGCTGTTTTTCGGTAAGCTGTTTCGCCAATTGCTTGATGGTTTCTCCCACTTTCACATCACCCTTCCGGGCTTTGGCAACAAGCGCCCATTTATAGGCCTCCACAAGCCCTTCTTCATCACCCTGAAGATTCAACTCATCCTCCGCATCACGCATGCGAGACTGCGCAATGGGCAGGTATTCACCATCACCGCGCGCATCACGCTCCAGTTGTAAATCCCCCAACAACTCGAGCTGGCGGAATTGCAACAGGAAGGCGTCCTCTTCAAATTTCTCTCTCGCCTTCACTCCAGCTTCACCATCCAATCGCAGGGTTTTTTCGCGCAAATCCATTTCCGCCTGCCGCAGGCGCAGCAACTCCTTGAGCCGGGCAATCAGGTCCTCGTCCGGTTCCCCACTGCCTTCACCTTCCCCTTCACTTCCCCCCCCATCATCCTGGGGATCCAGTGTGTCTGCCCATTCCTTAAACTTATCGGCCAACTCCTTGGCGCCCTCAATCACCTTTCCGGAGTGGTTCTTAGTGATCAGGCCAGCGTTAAGCTCCATTTTTTCAACCGGATTATACTCAGCCATGGCCTTGGTGACTTTCCCAAACTTCTCGTCCTGCGTGGCATCATAGAAACGGGAAATCTCATCCTGCAATCCGGCAGCCTTACGACTGTAGATACCTTGAAAGCCATACGCCTCATTTACAATATTTCGTAAACGATCGGGCAATTCCACAATGCGGCGGCCAATGAGTTTGGCAAAGTTTTCCTGAAAATCCCTGGAAACCCCCTCTTCAAACTCAGCAATTTTCCTTAATCGTTTTACCAGGGTATTGGCATACATGTCCTGCATGTCTTCAGCAGTCTTTTCCTGCATCTCCTTGAGCTCTTCCAATGCTTCCTTTTCCTTCTCGGCGGCGTCATCCAGCTTCTCCTGACGTTCCTGCTCGTTTTGCTGAGCCTGCTGCAACGATTGTTGAGCCTGCTTCATCTGTTGATCGGCAAGTTCCTGCATTTTCTGCGCATTCTCAGCCATCTTCGCAAGATCAGTTGGATCCATCTCCTTGTTCTTCAAGGCTTCCTTGGCGAGCTCCTTGATTTCTTCAGACAGTTCCTTAAGCTCGTCCGCAATACTTTTCTGTTCCTGCTCCTGCCGACCGATCTTTTTTTCAGTCTGATCAGTATTCTGCTCTTCCGGCTCCAACTCCTGCGTTTCCTGGGTGGCATCCAGCAAACTTTCCTCACGTCGAACCAAGTCATCCAATTCCGCCATCTTGCTTTCAAGATTTTGCTGGATTAGCTGAGCGTGTTCCTCCGGACTCAGGATGTGAATCCTCACCGGCAGCGAACGCGTCTTGCGATCAGTCAGATAATAGTCCTTGGCCACTGCATATACATTTACGACCGTGCTTTCAGGCAGGTTCAATGCCTTGTCGCCGGGATCGAAAAGAAAGGTGGAACTACCCGATAAATTACGCGGCTTAAAAGTGGCCAAGGTGCTGCCACCTTTCTTTACCAGATTGGTGCCATCGCGCTTCCAGCATTCCCATTCCACGGCTAATTCTTTCATGCCATAGTCGTCCTCGCCGACCATCGGTATCTCGACCACCTCACTGCGAAGAATGGCAATCTCCGGGGCAATATCCACACAGTCCACATGGTGGGGAGGGTTGTCTGATTGCCTCTCAAAGATAAGCTTCCACGGAGCGGGCCCGGCGATACCGTATTGGTCAACCCAGGTGATCTCCATTTCTCGAAAATCATCAAGATCAAGGAAGGCGGTCTCGAAAATATCAGATTTAATGACAACTTTTTGCTCCAGCATTTTGCTGTTGATGGCGTGAGTGGCGGTGGCAACAGCTTTTGACAAGGCTCGCTCGGCAGCCTTCTCGAGCTGTGCTTGGAACTTCACTGTGCTGCCCTCAAGATATGGAAACACCGTGCCTCGAATTCCCTCGCCAGCCGGGGGGTACTGCAAATAATCCGGATACCGCACCTTCGCCTTGGCACCATCAATTTGCGGACGAGCAACTGGCTTGATACGCACTTTGCGACGCACATCCCCGACACGCAGGGCGAGCTCGACCGGTTTGCCTCGCCCAGGCAGAGTGTATTCCACGCTGCCATCCTTCATTGGGGCAAACCGCGGACGCTTGGCTCCAGTCAGTGGGGCCATACTTGGATCCGGCACCATACCGGCAAAGGTGTTGGCAAAATCAGTGTCGAGTGGCAGAGGGCTGTTCCTCAAATACTCATCAGCGCGACCAGCCGCTTTCACCGTGTCATCCCACCAACCTCCGAGGGATTCCCAAAAAGGACTCCCATCTTTTCCATCCCTATAGGAATACTTTGACCGAAGTATAATTTCCTCGCCACGAGGAACATAAAAAGTCCCATCCACACCAGATTGACCATTCACTTGCAGTACACCATTTTCCACGAAGGTGTAACGCTCCTCGCCACCAATCGGCACAGCCCAACGCTTGAGCGCGTTCTCACTGGCGGCCGGAGTATAGATGAGTGGCGCGGCCAGAATGCCGAGAATGAAGATGGCTAGAATCGTATAGATAAACGGTTTGCGGGTCGCCACTGCTTTATTGAATGAGTAGCGCGCAGATTCCCTGTCAATCTGCTCAATGGCCGCACGGCACAGAGCCTCGGAAACGTTTTCAGGACGCTGCTCACAATCAGTCAGCTCCACGGCACTCATCAGTCGATCGCCCATGCGCCGGTGCTTTTGCTGCACAATGGCAGCAAGCACACGATTATTGCGACGGTTAAATACCCAGTGATTAATCCAAAACCACACGAAACATGCACTCACACCCAGACCTGCCCCGGTGAATAGAATCCGCCAACCAGCCGAGGTCGCCCAGAACCGATCAGAAACAAACAAAAGAAGATAACTCACGACTAAGCCCGCCACGAGCCCGCACAGGGCGATAACTGTATCCACCAACCAAAGCTTCCGTTCGAGGGAGCGGAATTTGCCCCTCAAGGATTTCGGCAAATCTACATTAAAACTCTTTTCCTCGTTCATATTATCTTAGACGAAAACGCTTCTCAATTTCTCCCTTATATCAACCCCAAAACCTTACGCGATATCCAGTATACCGCAAGCAGGAAAAGAATCACCCCAGCCCACCATCCCTTCCTCCACAAATGGTAAAGGGCCGGCTTTGCTTCATCTTCAGATACCAAAGATATTTCCCCGATCAGCTTATTAAGATCAGTCAAGCCGCCCGCCTGCCCACCGGTTCGCTCGGCAATTTCGCGCATTACCTTGGCATTGGCCGGCTGGCCAATCTTTTCAAGGGTAGGTTGTTCCACCAAAACCTCTGTTTTTAGTTCTTGTTTACCATTTGGATTGTAAATGGTCACCTCATGCTTCCCCCCCTCGGCGACCAGCATGCTGCCCTTGAAAACGCCCCAACCTCCCTCCAGCACTAAAAGTTCCAAGTCACGGGTCTTGCCGTCGGGCCCCTTTACATTAGCGCGCAATGCTTGATTCAAGGAACTGCCCGATAAATCCAGCAAAGTTGCCTGGAGGAAGACCTCATCGCCGACCTTTGGATTTTCCGGGCTATAAGTCAATCGAACCCCATCACCTTGGGCCATCTTGCGCTTGTGCGACATCCAGCGAACCACTTGACCCCAGAAACGGTAGTGATAGGTATCCTCCACGCCTCGACGCCAGCGCCAGGCCGCATCAGTTCCCATGAAGAGCACCTCACCCCCACCCCACGACCGCGTGGCAAGCACCGGAATATATCCGGAGGAAGTTCGCATACTTGAGTGCGTGGCCAACACCTGTGATCCCGGTCGCGCGCGCTCCACACCAGCACACCAGAAGAAGCCAGGTAGATTTTTCCAGATGCTCTCATTCAAGAATTCATCCGATGCCAGCATCGTGAGAAAGTGTCCTTTGCCAGTGGAAGTTAGCTTGAAATTTGCTTCGCTCGGCATCCAGTTGCCCTCTGCCTTGGCCTCATCATATGTCACTGGGATCAATTCACCCAAAGGATTATCGAGGAACGTCATTTGCCGACCCCGCTGCCCGGGCATGAAAACCAATCCGCTACCCTGCTGATCCACCAAGCCACGGAGCAGATCGCATTGTTCCTCGGTAAGTTCCTTTTCCCCAATACCCACATCACCCAGGAACACGACATCAAAC
>CAZTTU010000087.1:0-10609 GCA_964616045.1 uncultured Verrucomicrobiota bacterium
ATTTCCATTTCAGATGTGGAGTCTACCAGTCCCCCAGTGTACCCCCCCCATAGAAGGTAATGCTCACAAGAATTCCCGCCCGTGTCGATTTAATTTCTCTCCAAGCTCGTCTACCTTTCGGTTGAGCCAGAGGTACATAAACAGAAAGGGAATCGCTATTGTCAACCCGGTGGCCGTAGTGACCAGCGCCTCATAAATTCCCTCAGACAGAAATGCTACCTTATCCTCCCCCTCCGACCCCATTCTCTGAAAGGAATTGATCATGCCATAAACCGTTCCCAGCAATCCAAGCAGCGGGGCAACTGTCACTACACCCTGCAGTGGCTTAATCCCACGCTTCAGGCGACCAAGCTGCAACTTCCCCTCATTAACGTATGCCTCCTTCATGGCCTTCAGTCGTTCACCATCAGTCTGGGCTGAATGGCCCTTAAGGAGTTTATTCACCGCCTCCCTACACATTTGAGGAAATGCAGCCTTTTCACCGTGCTCCTCGATATGCCCATCAATAATCCCCTCCCTTTTATCCCAATCAAGCTCCTGAAGCAATTGATCCAGTAATCGTCGGTCCTTTTCATCATCGTTGGAAAACTTCAACACATAAATTTGCTCTCCTGACTTGTAAAATGCATACAAAGCCAATAACGCCAGAGGCCACATCATCAGCCCGCCACTTGCGAGCAATTCCCAAAACGGCTTGTCTCCTATTTGTTCTCTTTTTCCAGCCTGTTCATTATCCGCCCCCGATTCACCGCCTTTATCCATCGGAGCATTTGTTGCAGCGGAGGCTATTGGCGTGACAAAAAAAACAGCCGCGAAAAGCAAAGGGATGAAGAGATGCGTTTTATTGTTTACCATGTGGATAAAAACGCTAAAGCCCTAGTTGAGTAGCCTTAGCTCGGATTTAGCAGCGGCAGCAGCCTGAGTATTGGGATAATCCTTTATCAGGCGTTCCAATGCCTTGCGTGCGCCCTCTCGATTCTCCTTCCGTAAGAGTGCCTGCGCCATTTCATAAGCCGCCTTGGATTGCCATTGGGGAAATTTGTAGAGAGCCTCCACCTTGGCAAACTCAATAATCGCTTTGTCATATTGCTTCTGCTCGAGATAACACTCCCCAAGCAGAAACTGAGCCCGGGCTCCCGTATCATCACGAACTCCGTCAGCAACCGTCTTCTCAAAAGAGTTAATGGCTCCCGGATAATTATCCTGATTTTGGAAAGCCCAGCCCAGCCCGAGGTAGGCTGTTCGAATCAATTCATGTTTTGGCTTGGATTCAATGAACGATTCGAACGACTTCTGCGAATCCACCCAAATTTCCATTGCTGCCTTGCTCTGTCCGATCCGGAGAAGAGCCTGTTCCTGCAATCGACCCTGATCGGCTTGGTCAATCGGCACTTTAGCCTTCACAGCAGTCTCGTAGTTTTCAAGGGCCGCTTTGTACTCACGATCTCTTGCCGCACCCTGTGCAGCTAACGCAACCTGACGGCGTGCCTCACCCGCCTGCCAGGCAGCCGGAATCACAAGCCCATCAGTCGCATCACCCAACATATCCTCAAATGCTTTTGCAGACTCTGAATATTTCTTTTGCCTGAATTGCACAATCCCGAGGCGAAAGAGGGCAAGACGACGCAATTTTGCATTGGGGGCGGGTTTCTTATTTAAGAGTTGCGCGAGTCTTTTTGCCGAATTCACGCCTCCGTCTTTGCCACCTATCTCGAATTCAATCTCAGCCAACTCAAGCTCAACGTTGTTGGCCAACCGACTAGTCGCATGTTTGTCAAGCAGGGCTTTGTAATACGGAATAGCCTCAACTGGTTTTGACGCCGACCGCTTGCTCCAAGCCGCCTGATACAAAGCTCGAGCGTGAAGATTTGATTTTTCCGGAACAATATCAAAACTCTTTATTGCATCGTCCCACTTTCCAAGTTCCATTTGCCCAAGACCAAGGTTGAAGGCAGCTTCATCCAGTTTCTCATGCTCCGAAAAGTTGGACACAAAAACGGTGAGGGTACTTGTGGATTCAGTAAAGCGGCGCCCCTCAAATTCCGCAATACCTTGATACAAGTTGGAAAGAGCAATCAGTCGATGCTTCGGAGCCGTTCCAGTCAAGCGCTTGCCAAGCATCTGAAAGCGTTTTGCCGCTTCAATCGACTGCCCACTATCCAAATCCGCCCACGCCAAATAGTAATCCGCATCCGGCTTAAGCACATGGCCGACTGGAATCTTCTGGAGTGGCTTCCTTGCCTCATCATAGCTGCCGGCCTGGTAGTGTATGATTCCCAATTTCAATCGCGCACTGGACAGGTGAGGACTCTTGGGGCACTTCCCTTCAAGCAGCTCGTAAGCTGCAATGGCCCGGATCGTATCCGGCTTACTGAAATTTGAGTACGCAACCCCCGCATTATGAAGAGCCACGTCCGCGTTAAGGACTTTTTCGTTCCCTTTTGCAAACTGCATATAAAACTCAGCCGCCTTGTCCCATTTTTTGAGGTGATGATAGCTATCCCCCAAAAGAAACACGAGCTGCTCAAATGCCGGGTTCTCTTTATCCATCAACGGCTCAAGTGCTTTTACCGCCGCCGCCCAGCTCTCACGGACGTGTTCGAGTTTCCCAACATAAAACTGCGCGGTATCGGCCAGCTCATGTTTGGGGTTGACCCGGGCAAATCCACCAAAGAGATCGATTGCTTTGGCGAGGTGAGACTTCTCTCCAGCATAATAATTTTTATAATAACACAACGCCTCATTGAAGATTGCATCAGGCAACTTGGAGGCTGATTTATATTTATCGATGAAATCGCCAAAATCCCTCGCGGCAGCTTCGAAATCCTGAAGGTGGTTCAGGCGGATTAAACCTAGGCGAAACAACGCTTCTGGAGCATCGGCACCTTTGAGGCTTGCTGCAATTTCGTACGCAACAGTTGCCTCCTTGTACTGCTTTGACTTCGCATGAGCTTCACCCACAAGAACTCGCACGCGCTGCTCGACCCTCGCACCCTTTACCAGTCCCTCAAACGCATCCACCTTCGCGACCACTGATTTCCAATTGCCCTGTAGGTAAGTTGCTTCCAACAGGCCAATGAACACATCAGCCGCCAGTTTCTTTTTCCCTGCGCTCTCCACTTTACCCAACCATTTCGCCACACTTTTTCCGCTCCATTCACGCTTGAATAATTTCCCCTCAAATAAACCCGACTTGGATAAACCCATTGACTTCAGGCTCGACTCAAAAGCCAGTTCTGCACGCGCAGGCATCGCAGGTGTTCTCATCATCAGGGCCTGCCCCAAATAAAGATTGGCTTCCACCGGATCAGGCCCCTTGCTGCCAACGGCCGATTCCAATTCTTTGGCGGCCGAGGCGTAGTCCTTCATATTGAAGTAACACAATCCCAAGCCATAACGAGCGTGACCGCCCAAGGTGTGTTTGGGATATTTCTTGAAATACTCCCTGTAAGCGACCGCGGACTGTTCCCACAAGCCCAAGTTAAACAACCCTGCAGCCGCCTCATATGCCGCTTCAGCCTTGGTATCTTGGGCGGGCGAAGCTATCGCACCAGCGATAAAAATGCCGCCGACGACAATCCCCTTGGCGGGGCGAAATATGGAGAAAATTCCCATCATATGCTAATATCGTTTCAAATGACTTGATCGGCAAGCTGTTTTACGGAACAAAAATCAACTTGAAAGTGCTTTAGATCAAACCGTTTCAACACTCAACTCCAAAGTTGAAAACCCCGCCAATGAACGACGAAATTCACTGTCTCGTCACTGAAAAATTTTACCCTAGTTGCTCACAGATGGGCATATCCCAGCTCTGACTCAAGCTGCTATTCTCCCGATTAAATTGCCCAAGGCCGCTATTCGATCGATTCAAGGCTGGATTGTGAAAGCAAGTGCTATTTCAGCTTAGCCTTGGCCTCTGCTGCCGCCGGGGTGTCCGGGAACTTTTCAATCAGTCGCTTAAGTTGCTCCTGTTCCTCGACCTCATCACCCTTGCGGGCCAGCGTCACGGCCATTTCGTAAATCGCCATCGACTGCCATAACGGAAAAGGAAAGCCCGTCTCCGTTTTCTTATATTCCTCAATCGCCTTATCAAACATCTCCTGCTCATAGTAACACTGACCCATGCGAAACTGCGCTTCAGCACCAAGCTCGTCGCCTTTGCTTCTGCGTGTTGGCTTGCTGGCTTTCACCACATCTTGAAAACTCAGAAGAGCTTGATCAAAATCCTTCTGATCATAGTACGCAAAGCCGAGAAGTTGCTGGGCGCGCACAAGTAAATCTTTCTTCGGTTTCTTGAGGATCAAGCCCTGGACGCGCCTAATGGCCTCGTTTAGTTTTTTGGCCTCATATTCCAATTCGGCCAACTCGAGTGAGCACGTGTTTACCAGAGGGCTCTCAGGGAATTCAGCGAGCAATTCCTCATAATATGGCACGGCATCCGATTTTTTGCCCGCTCCCTTTTGGCACTGGGCAGACTGGTACAGCGCATCAGCCCGGTACCTGGATTTCTCCGGCACCTTGACAAAGCTGACCAAGGCCTCTTGCCACTGTTCCTGTTTGGCTTGTGAAAACCCAAGTTGATAGGTGGCATTATCCATCTTCTCATGCGTTGGGTAATCGGCAATGAATTTCTCTAGTGCCTTTTGGGAAGCGGAAAACTGCTCGGCTTCGAGTAGCGTCGCTCCTTGCCTCAAGCGAGCTTCTACCGCCAATCCATGCTGCGGGTAGGTGTCCGCCAGCAAACCGAACCGTCTTGCTGCTTCTGCCGCATCACCTTCCTCGGACTCTACATAAGCAAGCTTGTACTCAGCCTCTGGCCGCAGATTGTGCTCCTTTAGTGCCACCACCCTTTGCAACACAGCCTTGGCCTTGGAATATTCCCCGGACTTGGTGTACCATTCCCCTAATTTGAGGCAGGCAAACGGCAGCCTATCACTATCAGAATAATTTTCCACCAACTTTTTGTAAGCGGCGACCGCCTCGTCATTTTTATTGAGATTCTCAAAAGCATGGCCCGCTCGATCCAGAGCCATGTCCGCATTAACAGATTTGGGCTTGGTCTCGACAAATTGAAGATAGACCGGCACGGCCTTGGCCCAGTCGCCCAACTGATAATGAGCATCAGCCACAAGGAATTCGAACTGATCAAACACCAGTCCTTCTTTATCCGATTTCATCAATGGCTCTAGGACCGTGAGCACCTTGTTCCAGTTCTTCAGTTTGTAGTGGGACTGTCCGATGCGCATCTTGGCCGCATTGACTTCGGAATGAACCTTGTAACTTGTAAGAAAAGAACCGTATGAACTAATGGCCTTGACGTACTGCCCCATAAAAAACTGACCCTCCGATTCCATAAACTTCACGTCACCGGCACTCACATTCTGGGCGTAGGTCTCGAGGAACTCACCACAGAGTTTCAAGCTGGTCTCAAAATCCCTTGCATTAAATTTGCACAGCGCATTCAGGCGAAGAAGATCCGCCATCTGCCCAAAGTCCGGCTTGGTTTTTCGTAAATCGTCGAAAGCCTTCCCTGCCTCGAAAAAATTGCCCAAAAGAAAGTTGTTGATTGCCAAATCAAATAACAAATTGGGCGTTTCTGGGTTATTCGGGAACTTCCTTATAGCGCCGTCCAGAATTTTTATGGCGTCGGAATATTTTTTCCGCCGCTGCAGAACACGACCCTGCCAAAGGAATACTTTTGCATTGTTTTTTGGTTCAGCAGCTAAGTCAGCAAATACTTTCTCAGCAAGCTTGTATTGGTTTAGTTCCATTTGTGCGCGCCCAAGGTAGATGTGGGCGTCCTGAAATTGCTGTAGCTTCACCTGCCCCCTGAATCTAACGCGAAAGGCGTCGAAGTGTTTTACTGCCGCCTTGTAGTTCCGCTGATTGAACTGGAGAAACCCAAGCCGATACAATGCCTCGGAAGCAAAGTCGCCATTCAGGGCAGCTGTCACTTCAAATTCTTTGATGGCCAGTGGGATTTGTTTTTGCTCACGCAAAGACTCGGCCAGCAGAAAGTGCGTCTGCTGCTCATAAGCCGTGTTCTTCACACTGGGTTTTAAATTAGCCAACAGGGTTCCAGCTTCCTTGAATCGCTTCAACTTGTACAACGAGTACGCACCCTGAAAATCCACGCGCGTGGAACGATTGCCAACCTTGCCCTTCAAGGATTTTGCGGCAAGCACCACATCCTTCCATTTCTTTTGCTGAAAGAGCGCCTCCAATTGGCTTACCTGCAGGTTGGCCTGCAGTGCCGGTTCCTTCGAGGTCTTTGGCAGCGCCTTGATGCCGGAACCAAAAGCACCTTCTGCATTGGCGGGCTTGCCCAACATCAGCAACGACTGACCCCAGAAAAGGTTTGCGCGTGGCACATCCGGGCACTTGGGGTCGCCGGACACTGTGCAGAGCAACTTTGCCGCCTTGTCGTATTGCTTCAACTGGAAGTGGCTGATGCCCATACCGTAGCGCACGTTGATTACTTTGGGGTGCTTCGGATAATTCCTGAGAAATTTCTGGTAAGAGTCGATTGCTTGATGAAAAAGCCCCAGGTTGAACAGCCTGTTGGCGCTCAAGTAATCTTCATCGGCTTTCTTGTCGCCCTGTGCTTGGAGAGAGGAAAATCCTACGAGCAAGCAAAGGGAGACAATAAGGCTTCCAAGTACCCTGACTTGGGGTCGGATTGAGGAATCATAAATCTGCATAATGGCAACATCGTCCCAGTCATTTGTTACAGGAACCACCCTCAGACAGTAAACAATGCACACCTTTTAGCCAAGCAAAACAACCTCTTTATGGACATTGAACAATACACAAGTGGACTGGCTGCTCTAACCAAATCGCCCGAAGTCTTCATCAGAGACCGAAAAAGGCACTCTGCATCATGGGTAAAATTACAGGAAATTACCCACATCAACCATTCAACCATATAAGCCGTTGAAGGATCGTTGATAGTACAACTCAACCACCAAACGAACAGGCCGCTTCAGGTAATTCCTCCTCAATTTCGCCCACACGATAGCCAAAGCCATTCCCTGAAATGGAGGATAAATCCACCATACCTCTGCGTCGTTGATACAATCCGGGGTGAATCTCAGCCTCGTTAACGGAGGCAGCGGGATAAAACTGCATCGCGTTTGTTTCCACACCCATGATCGTTCCCACGTGTGCCGCCAAGCGAACATGTGGCACCTGAGCAAGCATGGGATTTGTCAGGTCCTGCACCATCAAGGTCATGCCGTGTGCCTTGGCCCAGCAGGCGCTCAACAGGGCGCCGGTCTGGGTCTTGCAGGTTTTCAAGGCTACACCCGTCCAGCCCAACTCGCGGCCCAGGCGCACGTGCTTCCAGTCGTGCGCGCTTTCATCAAGGAAAAGGGGCTTGCGGGCGCTGCAGCTATGGGTATCGATGCGATCACGCTCCAAGTCATACGGAAAGGGTTGCTCCACATAAAGAAGCATGCCGTGCAGACGCGGGTGTTCGTCACGCAGACGGTCCAGGATTTCATTCACGTAGGCCGGCTCAGTTACCGTGCAGTTGAAGTCTGCTGTCAACCAATTAACATCGTTCGCCATGGCAATCCCGCCAATGCGCACCACGCGCGCATAATCCCACTCTGAGTCATTGCCACGCAGCTTGATCTTCAGACAATTGAGGCCGTCAGCCCTAATCCAGTCGGCAAGCAAGACCGGGTGGCCGTCATCCGGTTCGTTGCCGGTGAGATCGTCCTTCTCCAACGGATCCACTCCACCGACCAGATGCCAGGCCGGCAACTGCTGCGTCCCATCCAGGATCAAGTAGTCGATGGGGTACTGCCCTTCAAACGATACATCCGCCGCCGGCTCCAGATAATCCGCCAGCGAACGGTTCATGAATTGTGCGTTGTACGTTGTGTAAACATCCACTTCGTGCAGCATTCCGTAGGCATCGTGCAGTGCCTGATCAAATACTGAACAACACACCAGCGCGCCCAGCCACGGCATCGGCTCGGCGCGGTCTCGATTCAAATCATCCAGCAATCCCGGCAAAACCTCGTCAATAAAGTCCTGCCCTACTTCCATTGGATGGCCGCAGCGATCCCACTGCGCCCATGCCGTCGTGAGCATTTCGCAAAATCGCTTCATTGCCTCGTGCCGATCCTCATACGAAAGCATGCTGGGCCAGACCCACGTCACACTCAGTGGTGTCTCACCCCAACCCTGTGCCGTTCGGCCGGCAGCATCCCGCACAGTAACACAGGCACGAGCACAGGTAACGTAGGTGACTGTCTCGCCACCAAACTTCAATGGCATGCGGGTGTGGACAGGGAGAAAATAAAGCGCCGATGAAACGGGACGGATATCCGTAGGCAAACTCATAATGCGTGCAAATACGCATCCGTTGAAAACCGAAACGGCGGGTTATGTCGAGCTTTTCCCTGCCAATTCCGTAAATGGCTCAGCGGTCTCCTTGTGAGCCACGCTGAGGTTCTTTCCTGGCATTGCTTTTACCACCGGATCTGGAGGCGGAGTGTGTCGCTTGCGACGTTGCACCGCGAGTCCCAGCCCAATCAGTACGACCAACCCGATTCCCGCACCCACGTACACTATTTTTTCACCAAAGTTGCTACGGGGGATTTGCGCTTTTTCCCATGCACGTTGGTCGGCGAGTTGCAGCTGCAATTGCTGGGAATGCACACGTGCGATATCGCCTGCACGCAACTGGCCTCCGGGACTGTCACCAATATAGTCCTTGTTGTCTTTGGCAATTTCCAGTGCCTTGCCGATCAGTTCACCAGCAAACTCCAGCTTCCCTGCAGCCTGCTTGTGCATCCCAAGGTAGTAATTGGCAAAAAATTCGCGCTGTTTGCGCTCGTCATTTATTGGATCACCCTCTTCCACTGCAAGCCACACATCCGCCTCGCTGCCCTGCCCTTTGTAGAGCTGGTAAATTTCCATCATCGGCACACGCTTTTCGCCGGTCACGTTGATTAGGTTTTTCCTGGCACTCTCCACTCCCTCTATGCGAGCCACACACAGGTAATGCCAAAAGGCCACCTCCATGTCCTCCGCATTCACAGTCCAATGCCATTCAAATTTCTTGCGGGCCTCCTCGTAGCTGCCCAGTAACGCGTGGGCCACACAAATCTGCCAGTGACTCGCCTCCTTGTCGGGTTTGATCCCAATGAAATTTACCCAATCACTCACCGCACCCTGAAGGTCGCCAAGCTTAAAGTTGGCGCAGCCGCGCATTTGAAACACATCCGCGTAAGCCGCATCCTGCCCGACATATCCGAGGGCCGTGGTATAATCGCGAGCCGCCTGATCATTTTTGCCGATGAGATCGCACAATTGCGCGCGCTTGATGTACGCGAAATGATTTGTCACATCGGCGGCCACTGCACGATCCATCAGTTGAATCATCGCTGTTCTATTATTGGCCTCCAATGCCTCAATAGCTTGATGGAACAACTCTTCCTGTTCCACTTTTGGGAATGCAATAATCTGGGTTTGCTCCTGCGACTGCGAGGGCAGCTGGAGATTTTGCGCTGACACCAAAAGACCCCCTGGGAGCACAAACATCATCACCCCCAGAATCCTAAGCCGTTCTTGAAAAAAACCTCCTCGCACTGCACAATTTTGGACCGGCCAGCGCACCCCGACAACCCGAACCTATTCACAAACCGGCACTCTCAGGCGCTATTTCTTTTCTGCCTTCGGGATTGGAATCTTATTTAGCTCTGCGTGCACGCGGGCCACATCACCCATGTAGCCGTGATTATCCGCCACCGCGGCAGCCAGAGCGATATATTTGTCGCGCAGTTTGAATTCTTTCTTGGTCTCATACCAGATACCCAGATAAAGGTGTGCGTAGAATAGTTGCCGCTCCAGTCGCGCCCCTTTCACATCCCCCGCCCTTGCCTTGGCTATAATCTTCTGTGGGGTACTCTTACCCCCAAAGAGCGCATGCACTTCCATCATGGGGATGCGACCATCCCCCACAATCGGGATCAGCTTTTTCTTGGCTTCCTGAACCCCCTTGGCGCGCGCAAGGCAGAGGTAATGCCACACGGCATTTTCCACATCGTTACTGTTTACGGCCTGATGCCTTTCAAACTGCTCGTAACCCTTCTTGAATTCATTTGCGTAGTAGTAGGAAATACCACGCTGCCAATGGTAAGGATCCTGTTTGGGTCGAATTTTGAGGTAGGCATCAAAGTCAGCAATGGATTCCTTGATCTTTGCCAGCTTGAAGTAAGCCTCTCCACGGCGCTGCAACACAGCCGCCCTGTCCTGTTCGACGGGCTTGAGCGCCAACACCTTGGTAAACCCTTTCACTGCCTTGGCATGATCCCCGTTGCGCGAGGCAAGCTGGGCTTGATTGAAGAGCTTCTGTGCATCCTCATTTTCTGCAACCAATAAATTCGTATTTAAACTCATAACCCAAACCAGAAAAACAATTGCACGCTTCATTGGAATGTATCGTAACGAGCCATTACACATTCGCAACCGCAAAAGCCCTTGCCTCCTTGCCCTGATACGGATCAAAGCGCTAGAATGCCCAACCAAAGGCCATTAAAATGAACCAAGTCATTAATATTGAGCAGAAGTTTAGTCTCTTTTCAGATTACTTGTC
>CAZTTU010000088.1:0-10450 GCA_964616045.1 uncultured Verrucomicrobiota bacterium
ACAAGTCAGGAAACTTATCCTTCCAGGCATCATGCAGTTTCACGGCATCCCCGGCAGGCAGGGTAAATAGCAGTTCATAATCCTCGCCGTCAGTCAGCGCGGCGAGCAGGGCGGTTTTGCCCAAAGGAGTTTCTTTTGTTCGCAATTTGGCGGCATGACTGACTGGGATGGCAGTGGTGAGTAGTTCAGCACCGAGCTTTGTTCCGAGCAGATGGCGCAGATCAGTGGCCGGGCCATCGCTTAGGTCAATCATGGCATGAATATCAAAATCCTGCGCCAGCCAACGCCCCTCTTGGATGCGTGGCTGAAAATCAAGATGTTTTCCAGCCAGGGAACCACCCAATTCACCGGTCACAAAAATTGCGTCGCCGGCAACGCTTCCGGTGCGGGTAATGTAGTGTTCACAGTCGGCTTTGCCGATCACCGAGACAGACAGCCATAACTCTTTGGAGCGTGTGGTTTCGCCTCCAACAATGGAGGTCTTGTGTTGCACGGCGATGGCTTTTGCTCCCTCATAAACCGCAGCGATGCGCTTCTCACAATATTCATCGGGCAACCCCAAAGTGATGAGCGCATGAGTAGGAAAGCCTCCCATTGCAGCGAAGTCAGAGAATGGTCGCGCGATGGCCTTGTGCCCAATCATTTCCGGTGGTGTGTTGGATGCAAAATGAATGCCCTCAACGATGGCATCGGTTTTGAACAACAGCTTCTGTCCGCACATTTCAATCACCGCACAATCATCCCCTGGCCCAGTGAGCACCGATGAGTCGCCGGGTAATCCCGCTGTGAGCTTTTGGATTAATTCGGTCTCGGTCATCTCATTTCCAGAAATAAATAATGCTCCGAAATGTATTTTGTAGGTGTTCCATTTGCTCAGGTGGAACTAGTTTGATCATGGCGAAGTTGATGGCATTAAATGAAGCATGCAAAACCATCGGTGCGAAAAGTGATCCTGTTTTTTCATATAACCATACTAGGATTAAAGCGAGTACAATAAAGGGGAGCATTAACGCCCATGAGCTGTGAACGATCGCAAATAGGATGGCACTTACGGCAATTGCAGTACGTTGGTAGCCTATTTGTTTGATGCTACTATACACAACTCCCCGAAAAAGAAGTTCCTCGGCGATCGGGGCCATGAATACTACACTGAAAGCTTGGAGTGCAATTTCTGCGGGATTCTCCGCGGCGGAAACCATTTGCACAGCCTGCTGAGGTGTGAGTGTGCCGCCGAAGTAAGTCACTAAATCTTGTGAGATGATATGCAGAGCCATCAACGGGCACAGAATGAGGCTACTAATCAGAATGGGAAGCGCGATGGTTTGAGTCGGGTCATGAAGTCCACCGAAGGCGTTTTTCCATTTGAGGCGATATTTAATGAGCAGGAGCATGATCAGGGTGACTGCGCTACCCTGTCCAAAGATCAAATTTACAGCAATCATGCCAACACGATCACGCGCAGTGCCTGGGAATTTGACAGTATATTCATCGCCTAATTCGGGTTTTAGAATTAGCATATGTCGATTCTGCATGGGTGGTTCGCCATGGAATTGGTAGGTGCCCTTATGCTCATCTGATTCGTAGTGGTTTTCGGTTAGAAAATTAACAGTCAGTGTTCGGTTGTAATCGATCACATCGTGTTGTCCTTGAATTTTCGGGGGCACGAGCAGGCCGAAAAAAAGGGTGCCCATGAGCATTGACAAAAGCCACGCTAGTAGTATTAGCGTTATGTCGAAAGGCGTCCATGGAACCTTGGGCGTCACGCGTTCACCGTAGAAAACCGGGAGTTGGCTGACGATGAAAAAGCGTTCACGCTTCAGTGTTGCCCGTGTGGTGTTCAGTGCTTACACTGTGTTGCCATGAGCAATTATTATCAGCGTCACGACGGGCGGGAGCCCAATCAACTACGTTCCGTTAAGTTTCATAATAATGTTGCCCCGCACGCTTCGGGGTCCACGCTCATTGAATGGGGTGATACTCGGGTGATTTGCGGTGTGAGCATTGAGGAGAGTGTGCCACGCTGGATGCAGACGCAGGGCGTGGAGGGTGGTTGGATCACGGCTGAGTATTCGATGCTGCCGTATTCCACGCTGGACCGCAAAAGACGGGATATTAATCGGGGAAAACTCGACGGACGCTCTACGGAAATACAACGGCTTATCGGGCGGTCACTGCGTGCGGCGTTGGACTTGAAAAAGATGGGCAGCCGTACAATTTGGATTGATTGCGATGTGCTACAGGCCGATGGCGGCACGCGCACCGCCTCCATCACAGGGGCGTTTGTGGCGCTGAGCATCGCAGTGAATAAGCTCATCAATGAAGGCTTAATTTTGGAATCCCCATTTCTTGATCCGATTGCGGCAGTGAGTGTTGGTATTGTGGAAGGGCATGCGTTGCTCGATCTTTGTTATGTTGAGGATGTCGCTGCTGAGGTGGATATGAACCTAGTGATGACTAGCGCCGGCAAATATATCGAGGTACAGGGCACAGGGGAGGAGTCGACATTTACGCCAGAGCAACTTACACAAATGCTCGCGCTCGGGAAGCAAGGTGTGGATGAATTGGCAAAACTACAGCAGGCAGCTATCGATGCGGGATGAAAACCGCTTTTCGGCAAGTTTCCCTCACCACGACGTTTGAGGCAGAGGAGGCCGTGTGCGTGTTGATGCAGCATGTATTTGGAATTGTCCCATCAGTTTTTACACATCCGGAGCGTCTTAATCCGATTGTCTCGGTTTATCTGCCGGAACGGCAAAACGTTACAGCCGTAAACAAGCAAGACGTGATAGATGGGCTGAAGAGTATCGAGAAATGCAGGTTGCAAGTGGGTGATGGAAAGCTCGAGATAAAACGGTTGAGGCGAGAGGATTGGGTGGATTCATGGAAGCGACATTTTTTGCCAATCGATATTGCTGGCCAACTGCTGGTGAAGCCAAGTTGGCGAAAGGAAAAGGCGGCGCGTGGTCAAGCGGTTGTGATTCTTGACCCAGGTCTTAGTTTCGGCACAGGCCAACATGCGACGACAAAATTTTGCCTTCGCCAACTGGTGGGCATTCGCAAGCGGAGAGAATCGCAAAGTCTCCTTGATGTTGGCACTGGCTCAGGCATTCTCGCAATTTCCGCCGCCAAGCTGGGTTATCATCCGATTCGTGCGATTGATTTTGATTCCGAAGCAGTACGTGTGGCTAAGGAAAATGGAAAACGAAATCGCGTGACTCAAACGGTTAAAACAAGCTTAGGTGATGTGTCGGAACTGTCGCTAAAGCCGCGCGTGAAATTTGACGTCGTGTGTGCAAATCTATTTTATGATTTACTAATAGCCAATGCCGATCGGCTCATTTCCCGAGTCAAGCCGAGTGGCGTTCTGGTTTTGGCAGGAATTCTTGATGGGCAATTCGTTAAGGTGAAGGTGGCTATGGAAAAGGGAGGGGTGAAACTCAAGCGTACTGGTCGACGTGGAGAGTGGCGCTCGGGGACTTTTGTTCACGCGGGGTGACAGGTTGGGCAAATGCCGAAAAATTCAAGTCGGTGTGTCACTTCACGAAAATTGTGCTGATGCGCGATACTTTCTTCCAAGGTGCGCGGAAAACAATCACTAATCTCAATAACCTTTCTGCACTCGTTGCAAATTAGATGATGGTGGTGCCCGTCATTATCACGACCGATCATTTCATAACGTGCCGAGCCATCTCCAAAATCAAATCGCTTGACCATCTGCATCGATTCCAGCAGATGTAACGAGCGATAGATAGTCGCCAGATCGCAAAGGTCCCTGAGTTTCTCATGGATTTCGCGTGCGCTGACTGGATGTAGTTCTCTTCGTAACAGATTAAGGATAGTTTGCCGTGCTCCTGTGAGACGTCGATTATTTTCACGGAGTCGGTTCGCGAGTTCGGAGAGATCCTGTTGGTGCCGCCCCATGATCAGGTCGGGTGAAGTGGCATGAGAGCACCTAATGCACCCAGTCCAGCTCCAAATAAAATGGCAATACCTTTCTTTCGATTATAGTGGTGGTCTTCGCTGCTTTCAAACAGGATGGTGGTGGATACATGCATGAAAATTCCAATTACCATGGCGAGCAGAAAAGGGGCATGGTTTTCCAGGGAAGAGAGGTTTCCAATGAAAGCGCCGGCTGGTGCCACCAATGCAAACATGGCCAATAAGCCATAGGCGCGTTTCTGTGAATTTCTGTTTCGAAGCAACATTCCGAGGAGAACGATACTGACTGGAAATTTATGTATCATGATTGCTATTAGGAGATGTGGTCCATGTGCATGGCCTAAGGGCATCGATTCAAGGAATGCGTGCAGGCAAAGCCCTGAAATCATTGCAAATGGTATTTTTTCGTGCATGTAGTGAACATGGCCGTGTTCAATACCACCGGAGAAATTATCCAAGATAATTTGCATAAAAAAACCAAAAAGGACAAATGCACCAAGGACAGCTGGGTTAAGAGTCGCATGCGGGTGGTCAGCATGATCATGCTCCCCGCCAAAGGTTTCAGGCAGTAAATGTAGGCAGGTGAGTGCCATAAGGTACGCGCCAGTGAAAGCCGTTATTAGTTTAGTTTTTCCGGGGTCACCGAGCTTGAATATCTTGAAGGCAGCTACACCAGCAACGACAGATAGAATGAGTGCAGTATATATCATTATTGCAAGTTATTCGCAATAGGGGAGGCAAAGAATGGCCCAGATGCCAATTGGCAACTGGGCCATTCTAATAATTATTTCATCAACAGCATTTGCCGCGCGCGTTTGATGGAGCGCGTGAGACGACGCTGGTAATGGGCTGGGAGGCCGGTGTATTTACGCGGGAGAATACGGCCTTGGTCAGTGACATACTTTCGCAGGAGATCAACGTTTTTGGGGTCTAGGTCGGTGATGTTCAAATTCACCTCGGGCTTTGGCCTAGGTGTGCGCCGTTCACTGGTTCCGCTGCGACTGTCTTTTTTGTTTTTGCGTGGCATATGACTATTTTATTTCTCTGTGTACGGTGTGGCGGCGCAGATGCGGGTTGTATTTCTTTTTCTCTACACGCTCGGTTTGGAGTTTCTTGTTGCGTGTGCTCATGTAGCGCGAGGGCGGTTTACCTTCCTTTCTTGCTTCAGTGCATTCCAGAGTGACTATTTCGCGTGCCATGGTTTAGCTTTTCTTTTTTGTGGGTCTAGTTCCTGAATCGACATTGTCAGCAATAGCGACTTTACTGACGCCAGCACCAGCAATTGTGCCTAGACTACCGAGTTTGCGGTGTCGTATGGCACCGTCTTTTTCCAGTTTCGCCTGCGAATCTACTGTGTAGCGCGCCCACGGGATGGCGTTGAGGCGGGTCTTGGGGATTGCCTTGTTGGTTAGCTCGCAGATTCCATATGTCCCTTTTTCGATGCGTTTGAGAGCTTCATCGATTTCGTAGACAGCATCCTGGTCTGATGAAAGCAACGCCAACGCGGAATCACGATCAAAATTATCCGTTCCCGAATCAGCCATGTGCATCGAATAACCGGTCATTTCCTCCGCTGATTCTTTTCTTAAGTCTCCCATTTGGTGCATAAGTTGGCTGCGAAGATCAAGGAGGACATTGTAATATTTTTTCCACTTTAACTGTATTTTGAAAGGGGATTTCGAGCGGGTCGTTTTGGTTTTAGCAGCATTTTTTGGTGTAGCGATCCCTAGGATGGAAGCCGCGGTGGCGGCAGCCATTTTTTTACCCTTCTTGGGGGTTGATTTCTTCGCTGTCTTTTTCTTTACAGCTTTTGTTGCGGTTTTCTTTTTTTTTGCTGCCACGTTTGAAAGGTATGTTTTGGTGGATATTTCAGCTAATTCTACGCAAAAGGGTTGGGGAATGTAGCAAAAGCGATCTGGATTACCACAAAAAAGTGAAAATATTTCATCTTAATTCAGCAGTTTAGCAAATGGCTTTCCTCCTCGTCATTTTTGTCTACTCTATTGTCATGTTTTCTTCACGGACGACTGCCCTCATTCTGTTTCTGATATTTGTGGGAGGAATCAAAGCGGCTGATACTTTTACTGTGGCCACATTTAATGTGGAAAATTATTTTTTAATGAAATTCGGCATCCGCCCTGTTAAACCGGAAATCTCAAGAGCCAAAGTGGCTGAGGCTGTAATTTCCATTAGTCCGGATGTATTGGCGCTTCAGGAAATGGGGCAGCGTGAGGCGCTGGTGGATTTGCGAAGGCGGCTCAAAGTCAAGGGCTTAGAGTTTCCGCATCAAGAATGGGTGATTGGCCCAGATCCAGCGATTCATCTTGCGGTTCTCAGCCGATTTCCGATTGCTGTCCATTCACACACTAATGTGATGTATTTACTGGATCGCCGTCGTTTCCGCGTTAATCGAGGTTTTGGTGAGGCACGGATTCGCGTTAACGGGAGTTACGAATTTACATTGTTTAATGCGCATTTGAAATCCAAACGACCTGTGCCGCAAGCAAGCGAAGCGGAAATGCGATTGTGTGAAGCTCTTGCGTTGCGAAAAATCATTGAGGCACGGCTCAAGGTAGATGCTGGTGCAAATATCTTGGTTGTGGGGGATTTGAACGACACCCCCAATGCGGAGCCCATTCGCGGTCTTATCGGCCGTCGGGCGCCGCGTTTGTTGGATCTTCGGCCATTTGAACAAAATGGCGATCAACTGCTGCACTTGACGAATCCAAAGCACCTTCCAAGGCGCGTGTCATGGACCTCACATTATGGACTTGAGGACAGCTTTAGCCGATTTGACTATATCCTCGCCAGCAAGGGCATGGCGCGGGAGTTGGATCGCGCAGGTACGTATATTCACGCCATGGCCGACTGGGGCGTGGCATCGGATCATCGGCCATTGGTGGCGCGGTTTGTAGCAGAGGATCGCTAATAACTAAAATCCGCATCGGCTGGGCGGAATTTCAGTGAGTAGTTGAATGAAATCCTCATTTCGTCGTCATCGCGGCGTCCGGTGCCTTTGCGAAATCGAAGTTTAACAAAAAAGGTCCAGCTGCGCATGTCGCGGTGAATAATGTAATCATGCTGTGACATCTCGCCCAGTTTTGAGTCGAAATATTGGCGTGCGCTGAACGACCAGTTCTCATTCAGGCGATAAACCTGCCCGCTGTAAAGCACTTCCGTTCGGTCAGCTGTGGCAGTGCTGGGATGTTCCAAGTAATAGTAATGGCCGCCGGTCAAACGCCATTGGAGTGGTTTTGGAGCGATGGAAAAACTGTGGTTAAGTGTGCGCCATAGTGAATCGTCAAGGTCATAGCGCAGCCTAGAATTTAAGCTCAACCAAGAGCGCGGGCGAATGGTGGCATCTGAGAAAAGATCCGCAAATGTGTTCTGGCCGGAGTTCGGGTTGATTCGCCAATCGGTGTACAGGTCCCAATCTACTAAGTCCTGCAGGCTGCCGCCACGTCTGGTTTGTAGTCGGTTGCGCAGGCTAAGTCGGAGTGCGTTCTTGCTGTCTATATTATCGATTGCATTGTATTCGGGTAGTTCAAATGGTAGCAGGCGTGGGCTGGTGATTTCATAATCAAATTGGTCAAGTTCACTTGGTACACGATTGGGTCTGGGGATAAACGCATAATTGATCGAGGGCTGGATGATGTGCCTGATGCCGTTTACGTCAAAGAGTTTGCTTTTGGCATTTGGCATGAGCTTGGAGAACTTTGTGGATACCTCAACGCCTGTGTTGAACACGTAGCGTTCAGTGCTGGATTTACTGCTGCCGGCACCGTTCGATTCGCCATAATGGGTGAACCGTCCACCGATGCGTGGGGTTACATTTAACCATCCGCCATAAGTCTTGGGCGCATAAATCTGATGCAAGGAGTCGGCGCGCAACAGGGCGTAGTCATTGTTCGCGGCGGCATAATCATATCGGCGATGCAGATAGCCGACAGAGGATTCGGTATCGTAGAAGAAGGGTGAATCGCCAATGCGATGCCGGGTGCCGGAGAGTTTCACATCAGGAACACGGTCTATATTCTCGTAAAATGCGTTCACACGCGGCTGGAGGAGCGCGCTGAGGTTATAATTCTCCCAGTTCTGGGAAAGCTCGAGATAAGTGTTGGGTTGGACGTTTTCTCGGTACATGTCCTCATGAAAATCGCGACGCATGTATTCGTCGGATTCATAATTAAGCACCGCTGTGGCGGTGAAGTTGCCGTGTTGCAGGCGATGGCTCCATTGCGCCAAGTCCCGTTCCCTATCAATGGGGAGGCCACGCGAATTGGTCAGCGGATCATCATCGGAAGCGCGATAGAGATTCAAGTTGCCGGCACCCCAATTTTCAGATTTATAATTCAATGTTGGCCCAAAACCAAACCCGCGTAAGTTGCGATAATCCAGATGGAATTCGCCGCCAAATTTTTCATTACTAGGCCAGCGAATCGAGCTGAGGAGGTACGCGCCCCAATCACTATCGTGCCCCGGTTCCAAGTGGATATTCCAAGGATGCCGCTTTAGACTGCGTTTATAGTAGGGCAAATAAAGCACGGGCAGATTGCCGATGTGCAGCGTGGCGTTCCTGAAAATGATATGTTCGTTCGGAACCACCTCAACGGATTTGGCCTTGATGAACATTGAAGGTTTTTCAACATCATCCGTTGTGAAGAGACTTTTGTTGGCCCGATATACTCCATTAGTTCGGCTGCCGGTCATAGAGGCACCTTTCATAAAGTATTCTGAACTGCCTGTGCGGAATTGAGCGGAAGCAACCTTTTTCGTCCGGAAATTATAATTCAAACGCTCCGCTTTCCACACCGTGTTATCCCGGTGTAAAACCACATTTCCCGTGGCGACGATGTCGCCACTTTTTCGATTAAGCTTGGCGTTTTCTGAGGTCAGCTGGGTTGCTTCAGGTGTGCCGGGCTTGTATTGCACTCGCACACCTTTTGTGGCGCGCATTTCGCCGGTCTTAAGATCGTACTTGACTACCCCGTCTGCATCCAAGGGCTCCACCTTCCATGGCGGTTCCGCGCCTTGAGTTTGCAGCATTCCACCGAAGAAAACCTCCCCGGCCAATGCCATATATAGTAGCGGCTTCCTCATCGCAAGCAGGAATAGAACAGAAGCCCTACTCTCTGCCAAACTCGACTTATCCCCATAGTCATAGTCTCAAACCGTTGACACACTCTCGTTTCATTGGATACTCCCTTCGTTCAAACGACTCACCGTGCAATGAAATTGATTTGTGTAGTTTTTGTCCTGTTTCTAGGTTCTACATTTGCTCGTTCTGCCGCGCCGAAGGAGGTGGCCAAGCAGAAGGAGACGGATTGGCGGGATGGGCGGTATGCTAATGTGAAGTTTGGATCGTTTGTCTCCGGGCACATTGCCACGCCGAAGGGGGGCACGCACAAGGGTATCGCCATCCGTGTGGGTGAAAAGGGCGGGGGCACGATGGTGTTTGACACCGATTTGTGTGCGTGGCGCACCGGTTGGACTGATGGTTTTCTCAAAACCGACCCCACTCGCTATGGACTCATCCGCGCTTTGAAGCCCGAAGGTAATGTGGTCTTTGGCAGATCACCACTGCCGGGTGGTGCTAAGCATTTTTCGTTTCGGGATCCAAGGAGCCCAAAACACGGTCCGCTGCCACGAGATTGGATGAAGTATTTAGGTGCCCATGTGAATGGGAAAAGGGTCGTGCTGGAATACTCACTGACCAAAACAAGAATTCTTGATTTGCCCTGGATGATGGAAGGCACAGGAGTCATGACCCGCGAGATTCAGGCCGATGCCTTTACGGGTCAGTTGATTCTAGGGATATGCGAGGAGAAGGCGGGTAAATGGCGAGAGGATTTTGTTTCAGATTGTGAGCCCGGGTTAGCTGGGGTTGGGCTGATGATTGTAAATGAGAACAAGGGAAAAGTGTTTGCTGTGGCTATAGTGAGGCAGGGAGCCTCAGCAACACTCGACTATACAAGAGAGGGTCAAGCTACGGTGAATTTATGGGGTGAAGGCAAGCCAGTTAAGGCGAAATTATTCATTTGGAAAGGTGCGCCTGATCAACTGGATTCATTTCAAAAAACAGTAATTAAGAACAGACAAATGTCTGACTTGAATCTCCTAATTAAGCCCGGATCGCGTAGATGGGGCGATCCATTGGTGACCAAGGGAATTATTGATAGGCGACAAGTTCCCTTTCCCATGGATACGATTACGGTGCCCTACAAGAACCGGCACAATGCGCTCTTTTTCACCGCGGGGCACGATTTTACTGCTAACGGTGATTGTTACGTGGCGACTGCGCACGGGGATGTGTGGAAGGTTAGTGGAATTGATGAGGAGCTTAAGGAACTGAAATGGCACCGGTTTGCCACGGGGTTATATCAACCATTGGGGTTAAGGGTGGTAAAGGATCAGGTGTTTGTTCTTGGGCGCGATCAAATTACCCGTCTGCACGACAAGAATGGGGATGGGGAGGCTGACTTTTACGAGGCATTCAATAATGATATCATGA
>CAZTTU010000089.1:0-10349 GCA_964616045.1 uncultured Verrucomicrobiota bacterium
GCCCCACCCCGCCGATGCATCCATCTGCCAGCGCTAATACAGATGCATCGGCACCTTTTACCTCCCCGACTATGCCCCAACCGCCTGGAATATCCCATGACACCCTGAAGGGTGCCTGGGAAGGCAAAGCCTGCGAATGCTTCCTTGTGGGTCAGGCTTGGGAGCAGATCGGTGATTATAGTAAAGCTGCCAAATGGTACCGCCTGTCTGCCGAACAAGGTTATGCCTTGGCCCAGGCCAATCTGGCGATGCTTTATGAGCACAACCAAGTAATGCCGGTTTCCACTTTGACCGATAAACCGTGGCTGTTGCTGCCGGACGGTAGCAAGGTGGAAACCAACGACCTCACTCTGCTAGATCTACGATGGGCCTTGCAGCATGAACTGAATCAGGCACGCGCCAAGGCTCAAGCCGTGCGGACCAAACAACTGAGCGACCTCTGGAATCAACTGCAGGAAAGTCTAGCAGAAGCGATTCATTGGTATCATCAAGCTGCTCAACAAGGTCACACTGACGCTCAGTATAATCTGGGACGCATCTATCTTCGACTGGCTCAAGGCCGGCGTCGACAATTCTCAACTGTACCACCTCCAGCATTCTATTACCCAGGAACGCCCGATAACCTCACGATCCTGTGGACCAGGGACGCAAAGGACGGGAACACAGAATCCCTATATCAACTGGGTTTGTCGTATTTTCACGGTGTGAATGGCGCACCCAATCTTGCCCGTGCCGCACGCTTATGGCATGCGGCGGCCGATCAACAACATCGTGCCGCTGAGCATGCGCTTGCCTGGCTAGAGGCACAGGGTGTCGGCGGCGTTGCCTTGGACACAGAGGGTGCCGCGCAGCGTTATCGCCAGCTGGCATATCATTTTCTGGAAGCAGCCGGCAAACAGGGCGTGCGGGACGCTTGGCTGGCCCTAGGCCATTTACATCTTGAATTGGCCACGGATCCTAAACGTCAACAGCAATTTGCCGCCAAACCAGAAGATACGGCAAATGATGCCATCAGTTCAATACTGCCCACGGGCAATCTCGATTATCATGGCGCACGGTTGATGTTCGAACGCGCTGCCCAGCCTTTTAAGCACACGGTGAGCAATGGCAACGCAACGACTATTGCTGAGGAATATGGTTTACCACACGACTGGCTGGAGGCTGCCAACCCGGGAATCAACCTCAACAACCTATCTTCCGGTCAGATTTTAGATATCCCCGGAGCGCCGGAGGCCATGCTGATGTTGGGAAGATTGGCACTCGAAGGCGCAGGTCAGCCGCGTAATGAAACGCTGGCAGCAGAATGGTTTGTGAGAGCCATCCCGTACAATCAGCCGGATGCCAATTATCTACTGGGATACCTGTATCAAAACGGGCTGGGCATAAAACAAGATTTGTCACAGGCACGCGCACATTACGAGGAGGCAGCTCGTAAAAATCATGCACGCGCTCAATATAATTTAGGACTGCTGTACTATAAGGGCGTGCGCACAGGCTCTCTTGAGCCTGGCGCCCCGCCCGCCCGACGCCTTCATATGAGCCTAAACACCTCATATAAACCATCGCTGATTAACCTGCTGCGTGAACTACAGTTCGTCGACCCACAATTGATCAAGTCCGGCACGGTGCAATATGTGTCCGGATTTGAACGCCCACAGGAACTCCTTCTTGTGGAGTCTCTCAACCCTAATTCAAAGGTAATCCTGAATGCGCTTAATCAGGCTTTTCCTAAAGCAAACTTCCAATTGGCCACACCCATCGAAATGCCGCGTGATCCACTTCGACATGATTACATGTCAGCAAATGAACGGCGGGCTGAGAGTAACCAACGTGCTTGGCACTGGTGGCGATTGGCGGAATTAAACAAGCTTGAAGAGGGGCGTCTTGGCCGGGAATTCCTGGAAAAATTCATTCAACGCCCCCAATTAAAGGAAGCCGGCTTGGTGGCAAATAGACAGCGCGAATCGCTGATCCAGATTTCCCAGCCACGCAAACAGCGATTGACCATTTCACCTCGATCCTTTGACTCGGTGGCTTGGGCTGCGGGTTTCATGATTACGACCGATGGCTACCTCATCACCAGTCAGGATATGGTAACTATGGGCAAACGATTTCACGTAGTGACTGAATCCGGCGCCACATTCACGGCGCGTGTAGTGGACGCGGCTAGAACATTAAACGGGGTCGCCCTCCTGAAAATTGACGGCGATCACAGATTCCGCCCTTTGCCTTTTGCACCCTCACGCACTCTGCATGAACAGGAAGAAGTGTATGTGGTGGGTTTTAAGCCATTAAATAAAAACACAACTGAACCGGAAGCATGCTCAATTCTCACACATGTGGCGAACACATTGGGCAACCAAGCTGATTCACGTTTTCTCACGCTGAGCGAAAACGTACTGGGTGACCGACTGTTCCTGCGATTCAACAAATATACCGACCCTCGGCACACACCAACCTCCCCCAAACATTTTAAAGGACAAGCTGCAGTGGAGAAACGCGCACTAGAAGCCATCGCGACTACAATGATTGCATACAATGAAAACCTGGCTCGATCGCAAGCCTACGGCTACCGATTGGCTCAGGAATTATGGCATGACCCGATCACCGGACAATGGCACGAAGAACACGGCGGTGCAGGCGAACTACATTTTCCCAAAGGAAAATTTGTCGTAGTAGATGGAAAGCTGATCCGTACACCGCCTCCAGCAGACAAACTGGAACATGGAGGCCAGCCGTTACTGCGCATTCTCGCCCCCACAGGCTTGGCTGTTCAAGCAGAGAAAATACTGCGTGAAACTTATTGGGAAGCGGGCTTTGAACGCGACTCATTCCAGCCAGGCCTACGTGGCATGACGCTCTTAAACCGACACGGCCAAGCCGTGGCGATCCACTATCCGCCTCTACGACCGGATGCGAATCACGATTATCCCAATTTCAACACCTATGACCGATTCACGCTAAAAGCAGATGCTCTAGTCAGCGCGCTGCGCCAACGAAGAGAACTGCGGCTGGATGAATCGCAACCAATAGAATCGGAGATCGCTCCGGCTTTGCGATTAACGGGTGGACCGGGGGACGGACTCGAATCACTGCGACCAGGCACTTGGACCCCTCCAAGCACACGATTTTCATTGGGTGCACACAGGCACCCAGACCCATTGGTGCGTACGAATTTAAACGCCTGCAATCTGGCTCTAGAGTGTATCGATTCGCCAATGTTGTCGCGCGCGCGCGCCTCACTGGTACTGGTGAAGGTTGCTGAATAGAAGATTATGCGATACATCATGTCCATGGCTGGCGCAGCGGGTTTTGCCCTCGTGTTTGGGGTTGGCCTGTGGCGCGGCAACCCGCCGGCAGCAATGCTCTTGGGAGCGTTGTTTGTAGCGACAGGCTTCGGCCTGTTTGCACGCCTATGGATGGGACTAGTGCTTCAAGGCTTGGAAGATTCGATGCTGGCCAAACAAGTCAGCACGGAAACTAAGCCTGAGAAATCAGGAGAAAAATTCCTGACTGACGATGCGTCAGAGCACGCGCCGAATGAACAATGACCGAACCTTACACAGATTTGGAGCAAACGGACGTGCTCGCTGAAGAGACTAACGCACCGGAGGAGACCTCCCCGCGCGTTCCATCCGCTCGTGCCGCCAAGGCCTACCAGAAGACGGCACTCACAGAAGCAACGGAGGAGGATTTGCTGCAAGGCTATGCCAAGGTAATCAACCAGATGGTACACCGTTATGCCCCTCTGGTTCGAGTGTCGGTTGATGTGGATGACTTGCGCAACATCGCCTGCATGGCATTGTTGCAGGCAGCGCATTCGTTTGATCCAAGCCACGGTGTACCGTTTGAGATTTATGCGCGCATGCGGATTCGTGGATCAATCCTTGATGAAATCCGAAAGCATCAGCCGCTCTCACGCACGGTGTATTCGCGCCGACGGGACCTGGAGCGATCGATTGAGGAATTACGCATCGAACTAAACCGTCAACCCTCCGAGGAGGAAATCGCGGCGCGACTGGGCACCAGTGTGGTGCAATACCATGCGCTACTGGACCAACTGCGGCCGGTGATCTTTGTGCCCATCCATCAGATGCTGGAAGGCGATGATGATTTTGGAGCGGCAGGACATCAAGTGGAGGATTTGAACCATGGTGGCCCTATTGACCAAACCATTACCAAGGAACTACATGAGCTGATCCGCGAGCGTATAATTGAACTCCCCAAGCAGCATCAGAAGGTTTTAGCATTGTTTTATTATGAAGGATTACGTATGAAAGACATAGCAGAACTGTTGGGGGTGAGCGAATCGCGGATTTGCCAAATCAATACGGAGGCCGTCCTTTCCCTGCGCGCGTATCTCAACAAAAAGGAGAAGATTTGAAACTGTTTAATAACAGACAAAGGAGGAACTAGCTATGAATGTAATTGCCGGATTCGGACTCCTGTTCACTTGTGTGTTAGCAGGCTTTGCCATGGCGGCAGGCGGCGGCCATGGATTGGCAGATATGCTGGGCAAGATGAACTTTAAAGCAGCATTGGCTCTTGTGCATGCCAACGAGTTTATCTCTTTGGGTGGCATGGTACTAGGCAGTATGATCGTCTCGGCACCAGTTAAGGTATTGAAGGGTGTCGTCTCCCAGACACTAGGCACACTCAAGGGCGCTCCTTTCAGCAAGGCCGATTACGAGGAATTGATGAAATGCATGTACGAGTTATTCCAGTTGGGTCGACGCGGTGGCATGATTGCGCTGGAGGAGCACGTGATGAACCCGGAAGGTAGCAGCTTGTTCTCTAAATACCCAAAATTCCACGGCAACCATCATGCTGTGGAGTTCCTGTGTGACGCGCTCCGACCGATTGTCGATGGTCGGCTCAAACCTGACCAATTGCCGCCTCTGCTCAATAAATCCCTACATGTCATGGAAGAAGAACATCATGAGCCTCTTCATGTGATGCAAAGCACAGCTGACGCACTGCCGGCATTCGGTATTGTGGCAGCGGTTCTCGGCATCATCGTGGTGATGATGTATCGGCTTGGTGGCGACACCACCCTGGTGGGCCAAGGCATTGCGACTGCATTGGCAGGTACCTTCTTTGGTATTTTTGGGTCCTATTGCGTCATCGCACCAGTCAAGCAATGCGCGGAATCCCGTGGCCATGCGGAAATGGTCTATTTTAATTGTATCAAGGAAGCCGTCTTAAGCTTTGCCAACGGACTACCGCCAATGGTGGCGTGTGAAGTAGCCAGGCGAGTGCTCACCGAGGATGTCCGGCCCTCAGCCGGTGATCTTGAGACGATGCTGAAAACATCCGGCTAATATCAACCCAAAGAAGGAGACTGAATCATGGCAGGCGGAGGAGGAGCATGGAAAGTGGCCTACGCGGATCTCGTGACCGCGATGATGGCCATGTTCCTGGTGCTGTGGATTCTGTCGCAGGATGAACAGGTCAAGGGCGATGTGTCTGCGTACTTTAAGACTCGTTTCAGCACAATCACCCAGATGTCACCCGGCATTATCCCCAGCGACAACATGGCGCTGGTGGAATCCAGAAAGGACATCTTTGAACACGCCTCGGTCATCCCTCTGGACCAAGTACGTCGGCTGAATGATGACTTAGTTAAGGTATTTGTCCAAAATCCCAACGAGATGGATATCAAAACCATGGAGGTGCAGATGGAATCGGAAGGATTACTGATCAATATCCTCAACAATCCTGACAAGCCCATCTTCAAGGAAGGCTCGGCGGCAGAATTGACGGAATACGGTCAGGTGGTTTTCAACAACATCGCATGGACGATTGCCCGATTTGACGACACCCTGGTAGAAGTAGAAGGGCACACTGCCGCGAGTTATCCCGGTGATGCCGGCGAGAAATGGGATGCCTCCACCGCGCGAGCTCACAAGGCCCGTGAAGTACTGATGAACAAGGGTGTAGAGGAGGCTCAGGTAATCAAGGTGGCCGGCTATGCCGACAAGAGACCGCTGCCCAAACGCCCCAGCAATGCGGGCCAGAACAACCGGGTAAGCATCCGCGTGCGAGCGGGTACCACGCCAGAAGTAGGATCCGGAGGATGAGTGCCGGCGATTTTGTCCCTTTTGCTGGAGAATTGGCGGAGAAAGAAACTTCGCCGCAATTCATCAGTCACGGCAACGTCGCACCCGATCCCGCTGAACCACCCGACCCCGCTGCGGAGACCCCACCCGTGGTGCCTGCCGAGGTCAACGATCCCACCGAGGCAGTCCGCACTGTGCTAGCTGGTTTGCCGGGCGAAATCCCGGAGGACACGGTCAACCAAGCAGTGCAACAAATTCTACAGACCATGAAAGCCGGGCCCGCACGCCTGGCTCTTCCGGATCTGAAGCTTCAGCCCAGCGAAACGCCTCCACCAGAGCCTGTTGAAGGTGAAGAATCGGCCCAAACCCACCCGGAACTTTCACTGGAAAAAGATGGCGATAAAGTAACCCGCATAAAGGTCGATTGTATATGTGGGGAAACGATCGTGATGGATTGCGATTATTAGCGCTGTCCCCGCCCTGACTTAACTCCGTTGGCACCCAAATTGCTCTGTTTAGGATGGGTGTGGTGTATCCATCACCCGCGTACTTAAAGTATTATGGACTTAAATGTTGCAGGTCTGGCTTCCGGTTTCGACTGGAAAACAATGGTGGACCAGATCGCCGACATTGAGCGCAGCCAGCAGCGCAGCCTAGAAGCTGATCAAACCACTTATAACAACAAAGAAATCCTGCTATCCGGCATGGGGGATGAGCTCGTTAGTCTGGAAAACAAGGCTGAGGCGTTGGCCAAAACCGACCTATATGATAGCCGCACGGTAAATAGCTCCGAGACACACCTCACAGCGACAGCCGCCGAAGGCACGGCCAGTGGTGACTACAAATTCGACATCTACCAAATGGCCACCGCTGCCAAACAGCTAGGAACAGCGGACATTGGAAAAAAAATTACGACGGCAAATTCACTGGAAACTGCAGGATTCAGTGTTCCTATCTCAGCTGGTATTTTCACAGTCGATGGCACACATATCGCAATCACTACATCAGACACAGTCGATGCTGTCATCAGCCGAATCACGAGTAATGTGGCCAATGTGACCGCCAGCTATGATAGTGGCACCGACAAAATTTCGATCACCAAAAGCAGTGGCACTCTTGTACTGGGATCGGCTACCGACACCAGTAATTTTCTCCAAGCTACCCGCTTGACAAATAATGGCACAGGCAGCATCACAAGCACCCATAAACTGGGAGGCATCAACCTGCAAAATACTGCAAACTCGGCCTCGTTTCAGACCACAGGAACAGCAGCCTCCGGAAGCTTTACCATCAACGGCTACACCATAAGCTATGCGGCCACTGACACAATTGCAGATATCCTATCCAAGATTAACAGTAGCAGTGCCAGTGTATTTGCGAGTTATGACGCTGTAAACGACCGCTTCAAGTTGACCAACAAAACCGATGGAGATCTTGGAATGGCACTGACGGACGTGTCTGGTGATTTCTTGGCCAATAGTGGAATTTTAGGTGGAACATTAGAACGTGGAAAAAATCTTATCTATAGCCTGAATGGCGGCGATGCTATCATCAACCAGGGTAATTCGATTACAGAAGCAGGAACGGGAATAGCAGGGTTGACCGTGAAACCGTCAAAGGGGAACGGCGCCAGTCAGTTAAGCAGTATCGATACCAGCACTGAAATTGTCACCACCCAGTCCGCTCACGGCTATAAAACAGGTGAAGCTATCACCGTCTTCACCCCCAGTACAGCACCGGGGGGATTGACGGCAGGCTCCACATACTACGTACGATCAACTGGCAGCAACACGTTTACCCTGCACCCCTCAGAATCTGACGCCACAGGCAACACGAATATATCAAATATCACCAGCAGTGGCTCAGGTGATGTATATTTCCTCGGAGCCGCACCCAACAGCGCCACCGTCACCATTGCCAAGGACACCGAGAAAATTAAAACCGCAATCGCCGATTTTGTAGATCAATATAATAACATTCAGAAATCAATTGCTGAACACGTAAAAATCTCCACCTCTGCCGATGGCAAGGTAACAGCCAGCACCCTGTCTGACGAACGTTTGGTGGCCGAAATCACCGCCGGCCTCCGTACCAAAATTATGGGCGACGTGGACAGTGCCCAAATCACAGGAACCATCAAGCGTTTGGAATCGTTAGGCTATACGTCCAACGGTTTTGACAACACCATCAACTTGAGCAACTCCATAACTTTAGACAACGCACTGCGCGAAAATATCGGTGATGTGAAGGCATTTTTTTCCACCGACTCCTACGGCTATGCCAACGTGGTGGAAGACTATTTGGAGACCTTGGTTGGCGAATCAATGGAATCCGGGTCATTAGTGGATCGCACAGACAACTTGGCAAAACTTTCGGGTGATATTGACGATCAGATAGCAAAACTGGAACGCCAAGTCTTAGCAAACCGGCAGAAAATGATCGATAGCTTTGTGCTCATGGAGCAGGCGCAAGCCAAGATCAATCAAGACATGCAGTTCATCATGTCTCGATTTGGCTCCAACAACTCACAATAAACAATCAGATGGATTTACTATATGAAACCCACAAAGCAAACAGATTCTTGGTTAAGTCAAATGAGCGTGTTGACTCTCAGCATTAAAAACTGGATAGACGGGTTTCCAAGCGCACCCGCCGTCATCATCTTGGCTATTTTGACTGGCGGAACAGGCTGTCAGACCATTCGCGACTCAATGGATGGCTCAGTCATGGGTCCTTTTCATGAGCCACACAATCATCATCTCTCCAATGGTGAATGGGCAGATAGTATCACGGTGGTCGCGGTCATGCCACTCACCTCGGGCCGAGGCGACAAGTGGACTGAACAGGGCCTGGAACTGATGCAACCGATGCTCACCGAGGAATTAGCCCGATTTGATCTCTTTGAAGCCATCACCGTGACACCGGACAAACTCACCGCACTCACCGGCGTTCCGAAAGTTCGGCCTCACGATTATTTGCCAAATAATTTCCCGACCATCATCGCCGCGCTGGACAAACAACGCACGGACCGCAAGATCTGCAATGCAGTGCTCTTCTGTGAAATGGATACTTTTCGCCCCTATCCTCCCTTGGCAATGGGCTGGAAATTCCGGCTTTTCAACCTCGAAACTGGTGAACTGGTATGGGCATTCGATGAAGTATTCAATGTCGGTGATCCTCGCGTGAACAACAGTTTGCGTCGCTACATGCGCACCCAACGCATGACCCATATGGACATTTTTCGGGATAGTTTGGTGATTGATTCTCCGCGTGTGTTGGCCCGGTATTCGCTGACCACGGCTCTGGAAACGATGCGCAAAAAAACCCCTAAAGTAGTTCATAAAACTGCCGATAACACAAATAGTCGGTAGATACGGTTAGCGCAACAAACCATGCAGTTGGGTAGATACCCAGATATTAAACGGAAAAAATATTGATTTTTAGATAAAAAAACGAATTAATGGTGGTTTTGCCATGAAGGAAGTCGGACTCAACACTAGTAACCAAGCGCAGGGGGCACAGCGGATCGCCCAAGGGCAGACGCAGCGGCGTGGTGATGTGAATTCGGTGGCACCCACCGATTCCGTTGAGGCCAATCTGACCCGCACTCCGGATTTTGCTCAAATCGAGCAGGACACAGAGTCGCGTTTCGATGTCATCAAGGCCCGACTCAAAAATGAGGTACAACAGGAAAACTATCCGCCTCTCAAAACCATTGATGCCCTCTCTCGCATGCTAGCCGGCACACCCGAGGATGCTGACCATGTCGAATAACCTCTTGGGCCCTAAAAAACTCATCTAGGTCCGGTACGATTATTGCTGTGAAAAGACACCTATGAGTGCACTAAGGCAAGCACAAGCTTACAAAGCTGCCGCAGTCAACACGGCCACGCCAAGCAGCCTGTTGTTGATGCTATATGATGGGGCCCTCAAATTTATGGGCATCGCCGACAAGGCGTTTGAGAGCAAGGACCCACTGGAATTCAACCAAACCGTCCATAACAATCTTGTAAAGGCGCAGAACATCGTACGTGAACTGCGAGGTGCCCTTATCAGCCGAGGAGAAGGGGAAGAGGAAGACTTGGTCAATAATCTCATCGCGCTATACGACTATTTTGATCGGCGGCTACAGGAGGCAAATATCAAGAAAAACCGTGAAATTGTCCGGGAAATCATCGCCCGGATGTCGGAATTACGGGAAGCATGGATTGAAGCGTACGCCAAGGAAAATCAAGACAAAGAATCCGCAATAAGGCCACCCGCATCGGATGATGGTGGCTCGCGACTTTC
>CAZTTU010000090.1:0-10295 GCA_964616045.1 uncultured Verrucomicrobiota bacterium
CACCTTCCAGCTGCCACTTGCCCACAATGCAGGTCTTGTAACCGGCACCCTTCATTATGTGACCAAAGGTTTTGGCCTTCGGATCAAGTAATCCAAACCTGACATAGTTTCTCTGGTTATAGATGCCCGTCATGATCTGTACGCGCGAAGGCGTGCAGATGGGCTGCGAATAGCCATGATCAAAACGCATGCCATCGGCTGCCAGTTTATCGATATGAGGAGTAGAATAATGATCCTTCTCACCCGGCTTGGCCTTGGGATAATTGTACTGGGCAATCAGGTCACGGTAGGCACTCACACATTCCCAACCCATGTCATCAGCCATAATGACAATGACATTGGGTTTATCAGCAAAAAGCGGCAGAACCATCAGGCCTACAACAAAGAGAAGGAGTCGTTTCATTACTTAATATTCGGATATTTAATTTCGGTAAATGCAGACTGCAGTGCTTCCTGCTGCCTAATTAATGAGCCAGTCACATTTTTGATCGGCGTTTTTTCCATGGCATCCTTGGCCACGTCATAAAGCTGGCCATTATTGTAGAGTTTATAACGCTGGGTGCGCACCCAGGCTTTACCCCCTTTACTCTCGGAAAAAGCGAAGGACCTCACTTTCCATTTGTTGCCTGAGAGCCCAAACAATGCGGGCGCAAAACTAATCCCATCAATCTTATGACTCACTTTCGTTGCGCCAAGCTCTGCCAAGGTCGGCAGCCAGTCGCTGAAGTCCACGAGATTATCATTTGAAGTATCCGCCTTAATCCGACCAGGCCAATTGGCGATCAAGGGCACATTGGTGCCGATATCGAGTAGCGTCCCTTTCCCTCCCGGGATACGTTTGCCGTTGCGGATGGAGTAGACTTTTTCCGTCTCATATTTACGGCCCTCAATATGACGCAGCTTGGATCGTTTGGCCGTGCCGTTGTCACCAGTAAACATAATGATCGTGTTATTACGCAGGCCAAGTTGATCGATTCTGGCCACGAGCTTGCCAATCATGTCGTCCATACTCTCTATCATCTCGCCATAATTCATCCATCGATCCTTACCCGGTACATAAGGCACCTGCTTGGGGATGTCATCGGTCACATCATGGGCCAAGGCCATGGAGTAATAGGCGAAGAAAGGTTTCTTGGCCTCACTACTTTTTTCCATAAATCGGCCCAAAAAATCCACATACAGTTCCGGGCCGTACTTGCCTCTGGTGTCAGTGCGCAGGCGACCGTCCTGGTAAATGTAGGGCTCGTGAAACCGGGCCCCCTCATGCCAGCCAAAGACACTCCACTCATCAAACCCCATGCGCGAAGGCTGCTCGGTGTCTTTTTTCATCAAACACAACTGCCACTTGCCGGCAATAGCCGTGGCGTAGCCCGCTTTTTTAAGCACTTGTGCCACGGTATTTTTCTCTTCAATTCTGGGGAAACTGCCCCAGCCGGATTTAAGTCGGAAAGGGTATTTGCCGGTCATCAGGCAAACGCGTGTGGGATGGCACACCGGCATGCTAAAACAATAATCGAACCGCATGCCTCCCTTGGCCAGCGCGTCGATATGCGGCGTCTTCCAGCGCTCACCGCCATAGGCACCGATGGGCTCACACCCCACGTCATCAGCCATGATCAGCACGATGTTTGGCTGCAACACGATTTCCGGTTGCACTTTTGCCCCGATCAAGGACACGCACGATAGAATTAGGATAGCAATTGGTTTCATCATAATTTCCCGGGAATTGCCTGAATGAAATCATCACCAGGAAAAGCCGTTTTCACCACCGCCAGCACCTCGGCACGCTGCTTGATAAAGGAGGTGTAACTGGTGGTTTGCCCATCAAGGTACATCGCCCACTTGTTACAACAAAAACAAACAGCCACCTGTGCCTCGTGTTGTCCCATGCGAAAACGCAATAAAACATCCGGATCAAAATGCATCTTCTCATCGTTATGGGTTACTGGCTGAACATCACCCAACAACAACTTCCGCAAACGGCCTGCCCTACTGCCCTTTAACACATGACCCGATTTACTGATCTCGTAATAATGAAAGCGTTTACCGCTTGGCTTATCTGAATCAAGCCGTTGGGTCGTGATGTGAGCCGATTCGCGAAGCAACTTTCTGAACAGCTCCATGGCCGGCCGGGTGCGGCCGGCGACCTTTTGCTTTGCCAGTTGTTTCTCAAACTCCTCCACCAACCCCGGTTCCTCAAGCCACAGATTTTTTTTCTCACCGATGTCATCAGCCAGATTATAGAGCTGCCCCTGAGGCCCATTGGGAACGGGCTTAACCCGGCGCGGATCAGAAAAGCCCCCTGAACCAAGGGAAGGAACGTATTTCCAGTAACCGTTTCGCACCGACATATGCGTGGGCTTGGTTCCGGTGACCAGTTCCTGACGCGCCCTATCGCGTTGGCCCAGTAAAACGGGCAGAAAATTCTCGCTGTCCTCACCTTCGTTATCGGCCAGCTTGCGCTTAGTTAAGGCGGAAAAGGTTGCCAGAAAATCGGTCTGGCAAACCAACGCGTCACTTACTTCACCTGGCTTGATCGCGCCGGGCCAACGCACGATAAAAGGCATCCGATGCCCTGCCTCCCAGGCATCGGCCTTCATGCCGCGCAGCGGAGTGGTGGCACTGTGGCCAAAACGCCTGGTGTCGGTATCGTACCAAACCGGCCCATTGTCACTGGTGAAAACCACGAGGGTATTTTTGGTCATCCCGGCCTGATCCAGTGCACTGAGGATTTGGCCAACGGTGTCATCAACCATTGCCACGAAGTCGCTGTACATGTTGTTGGTCTTACCCTGAAATTTTTTGGTGGGCAGCCAGGGAGTATGCGGCGCCGGCAGGGCGACATACAGGAAGAAGGGAATTTTAGCACCTTTGCGTCCCTCGATATATTTGACTGATTCCTTGGTAAGACGCGGCAACACCTCAACGTGCTTGAAATCCGCTGAGATGGCTCCCTCCCTCCAGAACTCACCCTGAATACGGGTCCAGCCTTCTGTATTGCGCGGGCCGACCTTATCGGTTGGCGCCTGTACAGCCTTTGTGTTTCTAATGTAGTAGTAGGGCACAATATCCAGTGAATGGGGAATACCGAAATAGGAATCAAACCCGCGATCCACCGGCCCGCCAACCAGCCGCTTGGTGTAATCATAATCAGGGCCTCCCTTAAATCCCAGGTGCCACTTGCCTATCATGGCTGTCGCGTATCCTTTTTCCCGAAGTGCAGAGGGCACCGTGGTTCGGCCTTCCTCAATCAAGGCTGCACTCCGCCAATTCAAATTGATCCGGTGCGGATAACGGCCGGTCAAAAGCCCATAGCGGGTGGGCACGCAAAAGGAGGCGGGCGCATGGGCGTCGGTAAAGCGCATCCCCTCCCGGGCCAACCGGTCGATACTGGGTGTGGGATTGATTGATTTGGGATTGTAACAACGTGCATCGCCATAACCCATGTCATCAGCCAGGATCAGGACAATATTGGGCAGCGAATCTTTCGCTTGAACAGAAAGCCCTCCCAACAGAAAAAGCCCTATTAAAAACCGGTGCATGAGGCAATTGAACCACCGAGCACCCCACGAAGCAAGAGAGAGCTAGTTTTGTGTGAGTAATTCCCGGGCTGCGGTAGCAATCTTCAGGCGATCCACTTCATCCACTTCATCCATTAAAGGCAGAATCGGACCCGTTTCGGCAATGCCCACACCGGCAACGGCTGAATGCAGGACACGAATCGGATTGATGTTATTTCTAAGATCCTCCAACGGTTTAAAGGTTTGGCGAATGGATTCAGCTGTCTCAAGATCTCCAGCCTTCAAGGCCTGCAACATCTCCATAGAAAGACCCGGCGCCACACACACGCAGCCACTGGTAAAACTCTGCACACCAAAACTGTTTATATGCGTAATTGCCGGTTGCTCGCCAATCCCGCTAACGATGATTGACCGATCCACGCAATCAACCAGTTTGGCCAGGTAATCATCCTGCCCAGGATCCTCACGCACGATGGCGTACTTGATCCAGTTCACAACCCCATCCTCAACCAGCGACTTTGCATCCTGCGGCTCCAGGTACCCTTCAAATTTTATATAGAGCACAATGGGCTTACCATAAGCCTCAGCAATCTTACGAATACCGGTCGCACAACCCGATGGGGTCGCGATGTCGCGGGCAGGCAAAACCATGGCGGTCGAGAAATCAAAATCACGCAGGATAGCAGCCTGATCCATTGAAGTTCCGTAAGCTGGTCCAACCGAAGGCACCACGGTGGTATCAACCCCGGAATGTTCCTGCAGTATAGCCAGTGTCTCGGCATACTCACCCAAGGCAATATGGTAAAACATGGCATTGCCTCCATAGAGCAAGGTGCTCACGCCTCCAGCCTCCAGGTGCCTCATAATTTTGGCATTTTCTACAGGACACACCTTCAGAGCTGCATCGCGGGCCAGGGGGGGCACCGCAATCACTGAATTGGCCAAAACCTGTGGAGTGATGGGGCCGTTGTTCATTTAATAAATGGGAGGCTCAGGGGTAGCCGAACCGTGTTGAAGAAAGTCAAAATCACACCCTTCATGGGCCTGTGTCACGTGGTTGATATAGAGCTGGCCGTAACCGCGTGCATACTTGGGCTCAGGTTTCTGCCAGGCTGCCCGGCGCTTTTCCAGCTCTTCATCACTTACGTGCAGCTGAATTTTACGGTTGGGCACATCCAGCTCAACCTCATCGCCAGTCTGCACAAAAGCCAAGGGACCGCCCACATGACTTTCTGGCGAAAGATGGAGCACGCACATGCCGTAACTGGTGCCACTCATGCGGGAATCAGAAAGCCGCACCATATCACGCACACCCTCTTTAAGGAGCTTATCAGGAATGGGCAACATTCCCCATTCAGGAAATCCCGGGCCACCTTCAGGTCCCGCACTTCGCAATACCAGGACAGTGTCCTTGGTGATTTCCAAGTCGGGATCATTCAACCTGGCTTTAAGGTCGGGATAACTATCAAAGACCAGTGCCCGCCCACGGTGGGTGAAAAGTTCCTGGGAGGCAGCCGAGGGTTTCACCACGCAACCATCAGGGGCAAGATTTCCACGAAGGACAAATGTTCCGCCTTCGGCCTGCACAGGATTATCAGGCGTGCGGATCACCTCTTCATCAATCACCTTGGCCCCAGAAATATTCTCAGCAATGGTTTGACCTGTTATGGTTGCACAATCGCCATGCAACTTGTCTCCCAACTGAGCCATCAATGCCCGCAGTCCACCGGCATTGTAAAAATCCTCCATCAAATACTCTTCACCATTGGGGCGGACATTGGCGAGCACCGGGGTAGTGCGGCTGATACGGTCGAAATCCTCCAAAGAAATGTCAAAGCCAGCACGACGAGCCACGGCTATAATGTGAATGATCGCATTGGTCGAACCGCCCACGGCCATATCCACGGTGATAGCATTCTCGAATGATTCCCGGGAAAGCAAATCCGAGGGCTTTAGATTTTCCCAAGCCAAATCCACCGCCCGACGACCGCAGGCGGTGGACATCCGGAAATGTTCACTAACCACTGCGGGAATACTGGAGGCACCGGGCAAGGTAAATCCAAGTGCCTCAGCAATCGCACTCATGGTTGAAGCGGTCCCCATGGCCATGCAATGGCCTGGTGAACGACCAATGGCATCCTCAAATTTCGCCCAATCCTCATCACAAAGATTTCCCGCACACCGTTCAGCCCAGAAATCCCACACCGAACTGCCACTACCCAAGGTCTCCTTACCCCAACGGGCGGTGAGCATCGGTCCACAGGGTAGATAGATAACCGGAATATCCGCGGAAACAGCCCCCATCAAGAGCGCCGGAGTTGTCTTGTCACATCCTCCCATCAGCACTGCCGCATCAATGGGATGGGAACGCAACACCTCCTCGGTTTCCATCGAGAGCAGGTTCCGGTAAAGCATCGTGGTGGGCTTCATTAGCATCTCACCCAGTGACATCACCGGAACTTCAACAGGAAAGCCACCTGCCTGCCAGACACCCTCCTTAACCTTCACCGCCCGCTCACGCAGATGTGAGTGACAGGTATTAAGATCACTCCAGGTATTAAGAATACCAACCACCGGCTTGTCACAGAAATCCTCATCGGCCCAGCCCATCCCCTTGAGTCGGGAGCGATGCCCGAATGACCGCAAATCATCGGGCCCAAACCACCGTGCACTGCGCAAGGTCTTGGGATCGCGTTTGATTGAGGCATTCTCACTCATGGAGAGAAACCCTTGTAGCAACAAACTGCCGTATCGGCGAGATGATTTGGTCTGGCCAGAACGGAGCCCATCGCCTATCGCTTTTGTGTGAGCACAATCCTGGCAGAAGCAGAGTTAGTCATTGAATCCAATTCACCCCTTGGTGAAGGCCCAATTTGGGATCCAAAACGTCAAGTGTTCTGGTGGGTGGATATTCTTGAAGGCCTGGTGCACAGCCATGACCCAATCGATGAATCCAATCAATCCTGGCCTGTGGGGCAAATGGTCGGCACCATTGTCACAGCCAAAGATGATCGACTGGTGATAGCGGCTGAGAAGGGCTTTCATTGGTTTGATCCTCAAACAGGAAACATCGAACTCATCGTTGAGCCTGAGCCGGACAAACCTCAGAACCGTTTTAATGACGGCAAGTGCGATCCCGCCGGACGACTCTGGGCTGGCACCATGCCCATTAGTGAAGAAGGCACTAGCGGCACTTTGTATTGTCTGCATCCCGATGGCAAAGCCGAGACAAAGCAAGCAGGATACGCCATTCCCAATGGCATCGTGTGGAATGATGAAGCTACAATCATGTATCACATCGACAGCCCAACGCGGCGGGTCGATGCGTGGGATTATGACAATTCCACCGGCTCCATCAGCAATCGTCGCGCGGCTTATCATGTCCAACAGGAAGGCGCTTTTCCTGATGGCATGGCAATGGATGTGGAAGGGAAAATTTGGCTCGCGCTATGGGGCGGCTGGGCGGTGATCCGGTTTGATCCGGTTAACGGGGAAGAACTCGCACGCATCCCGGTTCCTGTAAGCCGCACCAGTGCCTGCGCTTTTGGCGGCCCGAATCTGGATACTCTCTTCATTACCACCGCCAAAAAAGATATTACGCCAAAAGATCTGGAGAAGGAACCTCTGGCCGGGTGTGTCTTCAAGGCAAACCCGGGCGTATGCGGTCAGCCTCCTGTGTCTTTTGCCGGCTGAATTATTGAATCGCGTTTTGGGAAATTCTAGGTTAAGAAAAGGCCTTCCATGGCATTTATCCACGACGATTTTTTATTGAGTAATGACTCGGCACAACAGCTCTATCATGAGTATGCCATCAACGAGCCCATCCTCGATTATCATAACCACCTGCCTCCTGATGAGATCGCCAATAACCGTCAATTTGCCAACCTTGGTGAAGTCTGGCTTGAAGGCGACCACTATAAATGGCGGGCCATGCGTGCCAATGGTGAGGCTGAAGCGGTTATCACCGGTGAAGCCGAAGCAAAAGAAAAATACCTCGCCTGGGCTCGAACCACACCACACACACTGGGTAATCCCCTCTATCACTGGACCCATCTTGAATTGGCGCGGTACTTTGGCATCACCGACCTGTTAAACCCGGAAACTGCCGAAACAATCTGGGAACAATCCTGCGAACGCCTTGCAGAGCCTGCCTTATCGGTACACGGTATCCTCAACCAGTTTGATGTGCGCGGCTTATGTACCACTGATGACCCTACCGACAGCCTTGCCCGGCATGAAGCTATTGCTGCACTAGATATCCGTACCAAGGTTTACCCCACCTTCCGGCCCGACAAGGCGTGGGGCGTTGATAAGCCTGAGGATTTCAGTCTCTGGGCCGACAAACTGGCCAGCGCAAGTAACGTTGCCACTGATTCATTAGCCGGCTTCCTGGATGGACTTGAAAAACGCGTGGAAGATTTTCATACCATTGGATCACGCCTGAGTGATCACAGTTTTCCCTATTGCTTTGACGCTTTCCCAAGCGCCACCGAGGCAGCACGCATTTTCGACAAAGCCCGGGTGGGCCGCGCTGCCACGTATGAGGAGCAAAGGCAATTTGGCGCATACATCATGGAACACCTGGGCAAACTTTACACCGCCAAAGGCTGGGCCATGCAGCTGCACATCGGCCCGCAACGCAATAACAACACCCGCCTGTTTGAAACCATTGGCCCGGATATTGGATGTGACTCCATAGGTGATTGGCCACAATCTGCCTCACTGGCGAGTTTCCTGGATCGGCTCGAACAAGATTCGGCCCTACCCAAGACCATCCTCTACAACAATAACCCGATGGATAACTTCACCTTTGCAACCATGATCGGAAATTTCCAGGGGGGCACCCCCGGCAAGATGCAGTTTGGTAGTGGCTGGTGGCACGCCGACCAGAAGGAAGGGATGGAATGGCAGATAAAAGCTTTGGCCAATACCGGCCTGCTGTCGCGTTTCATCGGCATGCTCACCGATTCACGCTCGTTCCTGAGCTTTCCCCGCCACGAATATTTCCGCCGTACACTCTGCAATCTCATGGGCGAATGGATGCAGACTGGTTTTATCCCTGATGATAAGGAGCTCGCCGGGAACATGGTGAAGCGTATCTGTTACCAGAATGCAGCTGATTATCTGGATCTGGCCCTGGCCGGCACCCCGGATTAATTAATCAACCCGAAGGATCCGGTTGTGCCCCGTGTCCACGACATATAGCTTTCCCTTTTCCCAGGTCACCCCGTGCGGAAAATCGAGCTTCACTTTTCCATGCCCCAAGACTGTTGAAACCCGGCCCGTTCTGGGATCATATTTGCGAATCAAGTCATTGGCCTCATCAGCTATATAGACATTATCCTCATCATCCACACAAATATGCTTGGGCGCACCAAGCATAGCTTTTCTGCCAGGCCCATCCTTCTTGCCCCTTTTACCCGTTCCCACCACGGTATATATCCTGCCATTGGGCTGCACCACCCGTAGCGCGTGCCCTCCCCGTTCAAGCACATAAATATTACCCTTTGAGTCGGGCGCCACCGCGCGGGGATCTGATAGCGGTGCTTCTGTAGCCTTCATTCCATCCTCAGGCACACCCTTCTTGCCGTTTCCGGCAATCGTGCTGACGTTGCCGGTTTTCAGGTCCGCCACGCGAATGCGTTTATTGCCAATATCGGCAATGTAAATCTTGTCATGCGTGGCGTTCATCGTGATACACATGATAAAGGTAAACATTGCCTTCCTTGCGGGCCCACCATCACCTCCAAAACCCTTTTTACCGGTACCGACCACGGTGTTAATGCGCCCAGTCTTGGCATCGATCTTTCGAATACAGAAATTCCATGAGTCAGAAATGTACACGTCGCCCGAAGGCGTTACGGCTACATTGTGCATGCCATTGAAGGTGGCATATTTCATGGGACCCCCGTCGCCCTTGTAGCTCTTGGTCCCGTCACCGGCCATCTTGGCATATTTACCCTTGGCATCCAATAGATGCACCCGACCCCCGCCCAGTTCCACGATCCACATGTTACCCTTGGCATCAAAATCCACCCCAAAAGGCTGTTTCAATAAATTGGGTTGAGCAGTCCTTACGTCTCCTTCGCCGGGCAGCCAGTTGCCAAGGATAAGGGAGACTCTGGGTTCAGCAGCAGTAATGGATTGGAAAAGGAAAATACACAATAGGCCTACGGAAATTCTGGAATTCATGGACGGCCAGATCATTTCAAAGGCAACCAAACTTGGCAATCAGCAGTTGTACTACAGAAGCAGCATCGGTAACCTCCCTGCCACCATGAATTTAGCAGGACAAAATGCCTTGGTAGTCGGCGGTGGCACCGGCATGGGCGAAGCTATCGCTCTGGGTTTAGCCGCCGAGGGCGCGAAAGTAGCTGTAGCGGGCCGGCGCCAGGAGAAACTCGATGCAGTCGCCGCACAAGCCGAGGGAATCCTGACTCAAACAGCTGATGTCGGAAACCGCGACAGTGTCGCAACCTTGTTCGAGTGGGCAGCCAAAACCTTTGATGATCGACTTGATCTACTGGTGAATTGTGCCGGTGTTAATGTGCCCAAGCGTTCCATGAGTGAGCTCTCCCCCGAGGACTGGGACAAGGTAATGAATATCAACGCCACAGGCGCTTTTAACTGCATGCACTACGGACTACCTCTGATGCGACCGCACAAGAATGGCTTAATTATCAACATCTCATCAACCAGTGGCAAGCGTGCTGCCCCTTTGGGGGGGGTATCCTACAACGCCAGTAAATTTGCCATGGCCGCACTGGGCACCAG
>CAZTTU010000091.1:0-10106 GCA_964616045.1 uncultured Verrucomicrobiota bacterium
CGAGCCTATCGGACCTCGATCAGGGCGATCTCAAACACCACACGGATTTTAGGCGCGTTTACACAAGCCTCCTTGAGGATTGGCTTCACTGGCGATCCGAAGAAGCTGTGAGCGGAGGGTATAAAAAACTCAAGCTGTTTGCCTAAACCCAGATCCTGTTCCCGGCGGTCAATTTTGGGTTGCCAAAGGGCGACAGTCGGTCACCATGCAGAAAATCCGCCGAACCGGAGCAGTCCGACGGGCTACCCAACCTGTTACAGCCTTCCTTTGGTTGCTCCATTGGAGGGCCGGGTGTCTTTATTCAGACGCAAATCCCTGAAAAGGTTTCACGATTCTACACGAATTTTTATATGAACACTGTGAAACAATTTAATTCAAACTTGCACCATGTCGCACAAGGAGTAGTTTGAAAACATGTCCGAAGGATCGGGGCCATGGCACGCTTTCACTGGTTTTCACGGGCGTACCCGTGAGGGGCTTGCAGCCTTCAGTCGGCGTGGCATGCTTAAAACGGGTGTGACGGGTATCGCAGGACTGACGCTGCCGGGTTTGCTGCGCCTACGGGCTGAGGCGGCCCAATCCGGCCGCGCAATGGGCGGGCAGAAATCTGTAATCCTTCTCTGGCTGGCTGGCGGTCCGAGTCACATTGACACGCTCGACCCCAAGCCCGATCAGCCCCAAAACAAGCGCGGACCGTTTGGCACTATTCCCACCACACTGTCGGGCGTGCACGTATGCGAACACTTGCCAAAGTACGCCAAACTCACCGACAAGCTTACCATCATCCGTTCGGTGGACTGTCGCGGCAGCAATCATCAGCCCAATACCGTGATGCAAACTGGATTTCGCGCTGCCGCCCCACGAGTCAATCGTGAGGGAGCGATGTATCCGGCGATGGGCTCGCTGGTCGGTAAACTGCGCGGCGCCAATGACCCCACGTTGCCGCCCTATGTGGTGCTCAATCATCGTGATCGCACCCATTTTGCCTGGGGCGGTTGGCTGGGTAAACACCACGACCCTTTCGTGGGTGACAACGTGAACCGCTTGCTGCAACTACCCGGCGGCCTTTCGATGGAACGCGTCCGTGAAAGGCGCGCCCTTTCCCAGCAGATCGAGTCCATACAGCGCAATCTGGATCAACAAGGAAACATGTCTACGCTCGATGAGTTTGGCCAACGCGCTTACGATCTGTTGCTGGGCAACAAGGCGAAAAAGGCTTGGGATATCTCAAGCGAGCCGAAAAAGATAATTGATGCTTACGGTAAACATCCGTGGGCGCAAAAAGCACTACTGGCCCGGCGTCTGGTGGAATCAGGGGTGAGCTTCGTGACTATTGATTTATCCAACCATTCCGCCTCTGGCACGTGGGATACTCATGGCGACAAATTTCCGCCCTACGGTGGCATTGTGAGCGGTCTCAAGCCGTTACTGCCCGTGTTCGATCATCTATACACCACGCTCATTCGCGATCTTGATCGGCGAGGTCTACTTGATGAAGTACTGGTGATTGCCATGGGTGAATTCGGTCGTACACCCACGATGGGGACACAGGGCAGCCCTGATGGCAGAAATCACTGGCCGCAGGTGATGAGTATGACGCTGGCAGGTGGTGGCTTTCGCCATGGGCAAGTGATTGGTGCGAGTGATCGTGATGGAGGTCAACCTGCTGAGCGTCCCGTGACTCCTGGTGATCTTGCGGCAACCGTTTACCATCATTTCGGGGTACCATTGGACACCACTTTCCCTGACTTCAAGAGCCTCCCGCGCACCATCGTGGAAAATGGCGCGCCGCTAAAGGAGCTGATTTAGTTTGCCGGCGCAAGCAATCGATCAGAAATTGCCTTGGCGGCAGCTAGGTCTGCCTGAGTCATTCCGGGAGGAGTGTTTGCTAAAAAAAAATGCGCCTGCGGGTGACCATTTGTCGCCGCGGCGTAAACCCACACGTAAGCCTGCACAAAATTTTTCTTCACGCCTTTGCCTTCCATCAGATCAACGGCCCGTTGGAGTTGAGCACTGGAAAGGCCTTCCTGTTTCCAAGGTTGTATTCCACCATTCATTTGCCAACTACGCCGCACCGCAAGTTGTCCCGCATAAAAACGGAATTCTGATTTCATTGTTCCGTTGGTGTACCAGGACCGTTGTAGCAGCTTCAGGCCATTGGTGTACGATGCCTCCGTGCTGACTTGACCATTTGGGTATTGCCTCGACATTGAACCGGAGAAAGGCGTGTCGAACCCGGGTTGAAAAAAAATACCATTCCGTTCCTCAAGAGTGGAATCAGTTATTATTGCAGGCTCTTGGTTCAAATCCATCAAGGGCAAAAGCATAGTGTTGCTGATCATCCCGAAAAACAAATAAACGGGTATTAAGGTTGGCAGAGTCACAACAGCTATGGCCACTTTTTTTGCGTGTCTTAACGGGGCGATAATTTGAGTAGTGGCAGCAGCTAAACTAAGCCATAGGCCAACACCAATTAGTGTCACATGTTCTTCAGATATTGCTGCAAATGTTTGATTTTCAAAAAGGACGAAACAAGTGATGGCACCTGAAAGAGCAACTAAATTATAAAGTATAGTCAAAGGCTCTGACGGGGCGATTATTTGAAACATGGGACCAACAATAAACAAGAAGCCAAACCCAGCGATAATATTGCTATATTCTCCGGATTTCACACCGATGATTAAGACTCCAGTCACAACAGCTAAGGTGAAACAACCGGTGAAAATATGAAGAAATCTTTTGTTGGCAACTACTGATACTAATCCCAAACATGGGATAATCATGGCGACCATGCCCAAATTCCAGACCCATTGTGTAGGCTGGAGGAGTTTTTTTGCCTCTGCCTCTGCGTTTTCGGCAAGTTGCTCATGGTTGGAGTCATGAATGGTCTTTTGTGCGGCGGCTATTTTCTTCTTGCAGGTCTCAAATTCTTTTTGTGCGGCGGCTGCTTCGGGTTTGCCCTCACTCGCATAATTCAACTTTGCTTCGGCCTGCTTCAGTTGCGCATGTGCGTCGCTCAAAGCTTCCTTCAATTTTTTGGATTCGCAGAGATGCTCTATACCTTGAGCGCGGTAAGCTTCTGCCAAAGCTCGGGTGTTATGATTTGCAGCTGATAGCTTTGACACTTCAAAACCGGCAAGATTACTGTTGTTGATATTGGCCCAAGGAAAGAAAAAGAAAATTACTATTAGAATGCCGCAGCCCCTGGCGACATTCAATAGTCTGTGATCTTGTTCAGTTACTGAATTTTTTTTCTTATTTTTCTTTGTTTGTTTTTTGGCACGAGTCTCTTTTGTTTTCGCCTCACATTTTTCCCCATGATGTTTTTTCTTTTTCCCCATTGATATTGTGAGTCAGGCTATTTGCCTTTTAGTATTTTGTCTATGAGAGGAATCGCCGAGGCACCATCCCAGCGGTGGCCGCCTTCAAATTTGTGAATCTGCAAATGCTCTGGTTTACCGCTGGCTGAATAGGCGCGTTGCATTCGTTCGACGGCTCGTTCTTTCCAGCCGGGGACAATAAGTTTATCCTGCGAACCGGTCTCCCAAATACACAGGCGTGGTGCAATCAGCGAGCCAATCTCCGGCACATCACCGTACTGCAACAAACCGGGAATGACCTGCGCACCGCAGGAATAATGGCCACGAATGCGTTCCTGCATCACATTGAGCGCGCCTGATGGCACTGCGATCTTGATGCGTTCATCCATCGCCGCGGTGAGCATAGTCATGCGACCTCCATAGGAAAGTCCGACGCAGGCGATGCGCTTGGTGTCAGCCTCGGGTTGGGCGCAGGCAAAGTCGAGCGCCCATTGGCAATCGCGCAGGTTGGAGCCCATCAACGTTTGCCCCAGCAAGGCGAGCCGCACATAGGTGATGGCGCAGGGATCGGTGCGGCTGTTTTCATAACCTGCATCCAATCGTCGGCCGAAAGGCAGCATGCAGGGGGCGACGACCAGGAAACCGCGCTCGGCGAATTGTCTGCCGTAATCGTAATTCGAATTGGCAATGGTCTCCTTGTGTTTCTCGGTGTCGTCAATGCCCACCACGGAGTCGTGGCCGAATGGTCCATGGCCGTGTAGTGCAAGGATGATGGGAGCACCTTCTTTGCCGATTTTTGGGCGCAGCAAATACAGTGGCAAAGTGGGCACTTCCTCCGCTTCCAGCAGCCATTCTTCACGGATGTATCTGACCAACACTGTGCGACTAATCCGCCTGGGTTGAAATTTTTTTGGTGGCGCATGCGGCCCGAGCAGTTCGCTCAATTTGCCGCGGAATTTTTTCTGCCATGCTGCAAGGTCTTCAGGTGACTTGCCAGTGAACCGCCATCGCAACGGAGCGCGGGTGGCACCTTCGCGCAAAGCATGGTCCAGTGTGGGCAGCTTGGGCAATGGCTTATCCTTGGCGTGCAGTGCAATGGCGCAGAGCACAAATGGCGCGGCGACCAGAGCGGAGCGCCGAGGGAGAAGGCTCATGGCGTCTTGGGTGTAGTGGGCGGAATAAGGCCGTACATTTTTGGCGCGGGAATGCGATTGTACAATTCCGGCCGAAATGTCGGATTGCCGGCTGGATCTACGGGGGTGGCGCGTACTGTGAAATTTCCCAGCGACCGGTGTTGGAACTGCGTGCGATTGCGAAACAGCCCGCCAACAAACGGCGCACGGCTGAAGAAGGGCACGTTCTGGTTATTGAACGCGCGCGTGTAAGTGTTGTAGCCTCCTATGTTAAGCGGCACACCGTCATAGGTCTGGAACTGGGTGTTGATGGACGCGCGAGAAGGGCCGTAGCCATAGAGCTGATTCATCCAGTTGCCATTGAGGCTCATCTCAACCACTCCATTGGACTGCACAAAGGGCAGGACGGTGAGTTGAGTGCTTGAAAATTGCGCGGTGGCAAAGTTTGCAAAAAGCAAACCACCACCACATGCCAACAAGCGCAGCATTCTGTGCATGGGTTCAATATGCGTTGGTTGCGTGTTTTGCGCAAGCTTGCGCAGGAATCTTTTTGGGCTTACTTTTTGGCTATGAAATCCTCTGCTTGGTTGCTGGCCATTCTTTTTGTAGTACCTGTTATTAATGCCCAACCCAAGGGGTTTAACTACGATGAATCCAAGGTGCCGAAGTATACTCTCCCCGATCCTTTGGTAATGGTCGATGGGTCACTGGTAAAAACAGTGAAAGATTGGGAGCAGAAACGCAGGCCGGAGATTTTGGAACTATTCAAAAAAGAGATGTACGGACGCGCGCCTGCTCGACCAAAGAAGATGAAGTTTTTTGTCTTGGAGCATCAAAAAGATGTGCTCGAAAGCAAAGCGGACCGTAAACAGGTAGAGATCTGTTTCAGTGGTGATCGTAGTGGCCCGCGCATGACAATCCTTATTTACCTCCCCTCGCGCGCAAAAGGGCCGGTTCCAACTTTTCTAACACTGAACTTCCGTGGCAATCATACCATCCACGATGATCCCGCCATCCGGTTGCCACATTCGTGGGTGCGCGGTCGAGTAAAAGGTGAGACGGTGGACAATCGAGCCACGAAGAAGGGTCGCGGAGTGGGGAAGAGTCGGTGGTCCGTGGAGAAAATACTGTCACGCGGCTATGCCTTGGCCACCATTTACTATGGTGACATTGACCCGGATTTTCACGATGGCTTCAAGAACGGTGTGCATTCGCTATATCCCGAGCCGATGGCAGATGAGTGGGGAAGCATAGCGACGTGGGCGTGGGGGTTGAGCCGTGCGCTGGATTTTTTTGAGACAGACAAGACCATTGACCATGCGCGTGTGGCTGTGATGGGTCATTCGCGACTGGGCAAGACATCACTCTGGGCAGGGGCATCTGATTCACGTTTTGCCCTGGTGATTTCAAATAATTCGGGCTGCGGTGGAGCTGCTTTGTCTCGGCGTGCCTTTGGTGAAACAGTGAAAAGGATCAACACTTCATTTCCCCACTGGTTCAACGATAATTTTCTGAAGTATAACGACAACGAAAACTCTTGCCCGGTGGATCAACATATGCTCGTGGCTCTTGCAGCTCCTCGTCCGGTTTATATTGCCAGTGCCGTGGGAGATCGCTGGGCAGATCCCCATGGAGAATTCCTATCCGGAAAACACGCAAATCCGGTTTATCGGCTCTATGGACTAAAAGGAATGCCTGTTTCCAAGCAACCGCCAATCGATCATCCAGTTATGGGGGGTATCGGATATCATGTAAGGAGTGGCAAACACGATGTAACCGAGTTTGACTGGGAGCAATACATGAATTTTGCGGACAAACACTTTAATAAGTAGGTGAAATCACAGGCTTTAGACAAAAAAGCGATTGGAGCGCTTCACCTTAAGTTGCCACCCGTAACCAAAATAGCTAGAATACGTCCACATATATGACCATGCGCAATATAACTTGTTTTCTTTCTCTTCTGCTTATTTGGCGCCCTGCAATTGCTGATACCTCGAATTGGGACAAGACACCTGAATCGATTACTGATCTGCAAGCCATCCAAAAGCAGGTCCAGAAAGTGCTGCCAAAATGTATGGCTGCGACGGTTACACTGCAAATGGGTGGCTCCTCTGGCAGTGGTGTAGTTGTAAATAAGAATGGACTGGTGCTTACTGCTGGGCATGTTTCGGGTCGGCCTGGTCGCGCCGTAACTGTGATACTTAACGATGGCCGTAAACTGAAGGGTAAAGCATTGGGCATGCATAAGGGAAGTGATTCGGGCATGGTGCGTATTGCTGATCCGCCTGATGACTTGCCAATCGTGGATTTTGATAAGAGTAAGGATAAACTGCCCAAGACGGGGCAATGGTGTATTGCAGTGGGCAACCCCGGCGGATTGGATAAGGAACGTGGAGTGGTGGTGCGCGTCGGTCGGGTGATCAGAGCCACAAGAACCACCGTGCGCACTGATTGCATGTTGCTTGGAGGTGATTCAGGTGGTCCCTTATTTGATTTTAACGGTGTTGTGATCGGTATTCATAGTCGCATCTCCAGTGCAACCGACCAGAACATGCACGTGGCCATGACGGCGTTTCAGGATGAATGGGAAGGATTGATCGACCCCTCCTCTAAGATTCCCGCTTTCCTTGGCGTGTATACGGAAAACAACGAGCCTGGTGCGCTGGTGCTTGAGGTGCGTGATAATTCTCCCGCCAAGAAAGCTGGCATCCTGAAGGATGATATCCTGCAAAAGGTAAATGACAAGGAGATCAAGGATGCAGTCGACCTGACCGACATCATTCGCGGTTTTCGGCCGGGAACCAAAGTGAAGATCACGATGCTGCGCGCAGGAAAGAAAAAAGTGATTGAGGTGAATCTCGGATCACGTGAGGATGATGGTGCCAGCACATCTCCCGAAAAAAAGGATGATAAAAAGAAAAAGGACGACGACAAGTAGAGTCGAAGAATTCTTGAAATGAAAAAAACGTTAATTTCAGCACTACTTCTGTCTGTATGGTTGACCCCGGCTGCATCGCAATTGCCAAGGCACCTGCGCACAGATGGCAAAGCTGTACAGTCCGTCTTTGCTGAAGCAGCCGATGCCGCAAAAAATTGTACCGTAAGGGTGTTCAACGGTTCCAAGATGGTCTTGGGCACAGTGGTTTCAAAAGACGGCTTGGTCGTCGCCAAGAATAGCGAATTTTCAACTGTGAAGCAGGGGTTGATACGAGTGATGGGTCCAGGCACAAAAATTGCACGCGCGCGTGTGGTAGCCAGGGATATACCCCATGACCTTATCATTCTGGATCTCGGCCGGGAGATAGATCCCGGTTACGAATGGGGCAGCAGCAAGGGCTTGGAGCGCGGCACTTGGTTGGTGGCCGTCGTGGCGGACTCCCCGCCGAAGGTCGGGGTACGTGGTGGAGTACTCAGTGCTAACACGCGTGGAATCAAGAAAGCCGGGGGAGTGATCGGCGTAATCCTAGGTGGTCGCGATGGCAAGTCATTCGGAGGTGTTCAGGTGAGCGAGGTAGCCAAAGGCGGCCCTGCAGAAAAAGCCGGCGTGAAAAAGAACGATGTGATTTATGCGATTGATGGCAAGGAAGTTTTTGAACGGGCCAAGATGATAGAGATCGTGAAAAGTAATGACCCCGGGACCACCATCACAGTTTCTGTAAAGCGTGGTGAGGACAAGAAAGATCTCAAGATCACACTTGGTTACCGCAATCTAGTTTTTGCCGAGATGAAAAGCCGTAATGACAAGATGAGCGGGACGGTCAGCGTTCGGCGCACGGGTTTTGAGCGCATCATCCAGCATGAAATATCGCTGGGTAAATCAGATATGGGCGGGCCACTTTTTGATCTTCAAGGCAAGCTCGTCGGCATTAATATTGCCAAGGCCAACCGCGTGGAGTTCTTTGCCATCCCGGCGGAGGATATTCGACAGGTGCTGGAGGATAAGGCTGAGGAGATCGCCGAGGCCCGCGGTGAGAAATAGAGTGTTTTATTCTTCCTTGGGTCGAGTCTCGAGCGAGTAGCTCCAGGCTAGGTCGCCCTTATCAAGATCAAGTTGGTCAGTTCCTTTTAAGATGACTTTTCCGACATCGTCTTTCTGATTCCAGCCGACCCCATAAATCCGATACCGCCCCTTTGGATCCGGTTTGTAGACATACGGTTTTCCAGTGTAGGGATCGTTGGGCAGAGGCGCTTTCAGGTCCGCTAGTTTGGCTGGATATTCTTTGTGCTCGAGCTTGTGCAGTTCCAAAAGACAGGCAATGCGCGCGTGATCCACGGCGGCTTGAGCAAATCCAATTTTTATCGCCACCTTGTCAATTGCGGGTAGCAGCATGCCGCTGAACATATCGAAGATCGGTAATTTACGGTTTGTTCGCGCATCAAGCTCCTTGTTGAAAGCCACCGCGATATCGGGGTGAATGCGTCGGGCCTTGGTGGCAACAATGCGCTGGGAAAAATTCACATGCATCTCGTTGAGGCGCCTCTGGTTATGGCTGAGCCAGCCATCAGGCATAACCTTCAAAATCGGGTTATCGTCTGCGAGCAGCATTCCCAACAATTTTGGGTCATCACGCATTCGATCAATCGCCAGGTTGGCAAGGTCGCGTTCTCCCAGAATGGAGATCCGGTAGCCTTCCAATAAATCAATGTCAGCCAGTTGCTTCTCGATTCCGGCCAGTTGCTCGGCATTCCATTTTTCTTCATTCAAGCCCTCCCACACCGGTTGAAGGACAATTTGCAGGCAAGCAATGCGCACCAGCTGGGAAATAAGCAGGGGTTCTTCCCGGATGCTTTCGGCCAGAAAAAGGCCCATCCGTATATCAGCCAGGGCCGCTTCAGGATTGTCATTGGTCTGATGCGCCAGTGCCCTGAGGGTAAAGCTCTTGACGAAATTTCTAAGGGGCGACAAGTGCGGCAGCAATGCGGCAAAGTGGGCCTCATACTTGATATCATACCGGCACAAAGGCCGCTCTTTGGAGGCTTGGGTCAGCTCAGTCATGGTGGATTCATGTTTTCTGAGGGCCATCAGGATATCAATGGCAGGTTCGCCTGCCTCTTTTGGATGGGGCCAGCCTTCCAGGTCCCGGAACATTTTTTGCCAAGGTTTAAGGTCAACCGATTGGCAGAGTGCCCAGCCATCAAGCTTTGTATCTGCATTGGTATCAAGTTTCAGCAGGCTCTGGGCTTCATCAAAGCTCTTCTGATCAACGGGAGTCGCTTCGGCGAGATCCTCATTCCACTTGTATTGGTGCAGTGGTTTCAGTAGCGGGATGTGGGCGAAATTTTTTTCTGCAGGGACTGTTTTGGGGACGACCTGCTTGTAATCAAATACTTCTCCCTTGGCTTCCCATTCCTTCTTGAAGTTTTTCCAAGCCGACTTGCCGCGGATATTTTCGCCCGCGTAGAACATGAGAAAGAGGCCCAAGAGACCAACGCAAAAGATGCCGAATTTCTTTTTCTTACTCATTAAAATGCTCCGCCAACGTACAAGAGATCTAGGAAATTTCAAGGTAGAGCAGACGGATGATGTGTTCGCCAGGTTTTGAAAGATAAGACCTCGTGTAATCCGTCCGCCTCGCCTAGGGTTCCCCTGCCATGAATGTTGAAGTGGAGACTATCGGGGATAATGACTTTCTGGTGAAGGTGAGTGCCGCCA
>CAZTTU010000092.1:0-10097 GCA_964616045.1 uncultured Verrucomicrobiota bacterium
CCAAGTGCGCAAAACCCAGCACACAAGGGTAACTACAGGAAGGGATCAATCATCCTGGTGTTACTCGCGGTGTTCATGCTGTTGCTTTATCTCGTCCTTAATAAAAACACCAACCTGAAGGGCGAAGAAAATAAGCAGAGTATTCAAGCCAAGGGCAAAAGAACCTCGCTTGAGTCCACCATCAGCACGCCTGGGGGCGGTGGGGCCGCAGGCATCAGCGGCGCGGGCGCCACCAAGACCGGCCCCGCGCCCGTCTTCACCGGCAACCCCACCAACCCGGCGATGATTTTTCTTCCCACGCTGATCACCGGTAACAAAGGCAGCAATACCGGGTCGGCCAAGGACGGCAATGGCACCGGCAGTGGAGGGCAAGGTCCTCCAGCGGCAGGCATTCATACCAATGTGGTCACAGGGCCGAAAATCCCTCGAAAGCCCGCCATGGCTAATCGCGGTCAAGCTGGCCGGGCCGTTGCCTTGGCCAACGGGGCCTCCCAGGCCACATTTGATGCCATTGATCTGGGCCTGGCCTGGCTGGCCGAGGTTCAGGAACCCGACGGTCGCTGGGATGCCCGCAAATGGAGGGGGGGAAACCATGACCTCGGCTGTACTGGTCTGGCCGTGTTGGCCTTTCTGGGTGATGGCAACTCCCACCTTGAGGGCAAATACCGTGAAAATGTGCGGCGCGCACTCGACTGGATGGTGGCTCGCCAACAAAAGGACGGCCACCTCGGCTGGACCACTTTTTATGAACAGGGCATTGCAGCCATGGCCCTGTGTGAAGACTGCAGCCTGGCTCAGGATAACCGTTACTATGGTGCTGCAATGAATTCAATCAGGCATATCATCGACAAAATGGGTCCAGACGGCGGGTTTGGGTATCAGGGTCCCGGCAACGACACCTCAGTTACCGGATGGCAAATCATGGCTCTAAAATCCGCCTTGCTTGCCGATATCCGCGTGCCCCAAAACGCCATTATCAGGGAAAAGGCTTTTTTGAAGAAGTCCATCAACCCCGATGGATCCACTGGTTATCGCTATAACTCAGGCCCGAGAAATTCCATGACGGCCATTGGAATGTTCTGCCGAATTTTCCTCGGTTACCCCATTTCCGACCCAAATATTCAAAAGGCTGCCGCCATACTCCATAAGACAGGGCCGGCCATTAAAGATGAATACGGCCTGTATTACGCAACCTATTGCATGTTCCAGTGGGGTGGCCAAGCCTGGGTCACATGGAACAAGAAGTTCCGGGATCCGCTGATAGCCAAGCAGGTAAAAAATGGCCCCGACAAGGGAAGCTGGGGAGGAGCGAAACACGCCGGTGGGCGCGTCTATAAAACAGCCATGAACATTATGTCGCTGGAAGTTTACCAACGATACCTGCCGGTTTACCGATAACCTCACCGGATGAGCTGGCAATCGACTTGGCAATTCGATTTGTGCTCGGGAGTCCAGATAAAATATTTACAAAGGCCAGGATATACAAACTCCAAAAAGCGTTACCGAACGGTATGATTGGCCATGGGTTGTAATATTCCTTGTACCCGAATTGATTGTCCACCGTCGCTAACAAACTGAATCCCTATTTCGTCGATGTTCGTGATTTTCTGGTTATTGTCCAAAAAAGGGGGCCTAATCTGCAGCCGTTATAACAATCTCCACATTTTGCCCCGGCCTTACCTGGCGCACAGCTGTGGTCGTGGATCTTTCGCTGTTGATTACATACTTTTGCCACCGAAAAGGCATCACGACCACTTGTTTCAATACCTTGATAAAGAAATGTATTAAACATGGCCTAACATAAGGATCGGGCGTTCCACTCCGAGGGCATCGATATTGGGGAAGAAATCAAATCAGCATTTACAGGAAAGATGAGTAGCGTAGGATTGGGCCGTGAAAGCCATAATAATGGTGATGGGGGCAATCTTGGCGGGGTGTGCTTCTGCGCCCAAGAATGCGACAAGCAGCTGGAGGGAAAAGAATACTCAACCGCCAAAGTTGGTTCCCAACAGCTCGGCAGCCTCGGCGACGATTAGGACAGTCATCCGGGAAGCTGCGGGCACACTCAACCGAGCCGACCTAAAAAAGGTTGAGAGACTTGACCTCAAAGACAACAAGATCACCGACCTGACACCCCTGGCAAAATTGACAGGGTTGAAGGAGCTTAACCTCTTGGACAACCAGATCACCGACCTGACACCCTTGGCAAGGATGAATAAACTGGAGTGGCTTTACCTTGGCAACAACCAGATCACCGACCTGACACCCTTGGCGAGATTAACCAATCTGACAATCCTTGGCCTCAACAACAACAAGATAACCGACCTGACACCCTTGGCGGGATTGACCAATCTGACAAACCTGGGGCTCAGCTTTAACGAAATCCCTGACCTGACGCCCTTGAGGGGATTAAAGAAATTGAAGGCGCTTCACCTTATCGACAAACCTTTCTACCTCCTTGACAATCCCAGTCGCACCTTCGCCGAGATCGATAAGCTCAGGCTGGCCTTGCCGGATTGCGTAATCCACCACAACGCCAAGAAATAGGAAAATCCAGCAGGTAATCCACATCAATGTAGAGCCTTCGCCAAGGTGAGCTTGAACAATTGGCACGAAAGGTGGGTGTATGGATGAAGAGCATCCGTACATCTTGGCCAAGGAAGGCGCCAAAAAATTAAAGGAATTGAAATCAATTGAGTCGGTGTATACGGAGTTTACTAGAGCAGTTAGATTACCGAGAAGGCATGAAGTAAATCCTATTGATTATTCGGTCGACGGAGAAAATGGTAATTCACTTTAAGCATGCAGGTTCACGTTGACAGAGGCGGAGAACGATATGGGCCTTACAGCCTTGAGGAGGTAAATGCCTATATGGCAAACGGCACACTCCTGCCCACGGATCTAGCTTGGCAGGATGGCATGGCTGACTGGATGCCGATTGGTCAGATTCCCGGTGTAACAATGGCTGGAGATTCTGCTGCACCGCAAATTTCTCCATCACCCTCCACAGCGGATACAGGCAACAAGAAGCTTCTTGTCGGGATTGGCGCAAGCGTAGGTGCATTAGCCATTATAGCGGGTATCTGGTTTTTCCTTATTCGTGAAGATGGATCCAATCCACAAAATGTGGATGCGCAGAAACCAAACCTAGCCAAGACCGAAACAAAGGTAGGCGGAAAGAAACCGGGGCCGACTAAAGCCGTTTCCAATAAACTCATTGCCGATCCCCTCGTTGAGAAGGCGATTCGGTTTTACATCAAGAAACCCAAGGGCGAACTCGCCGAGGCGGATTTACAGAAGGTGGTGAGGCTCAATTTTTACCGTCATAAAATAACCGACGCAGGCCTCAAGGAAGTGACCAAGCTCACGCAGCTCAAGTCGCTTCAGTTGGCGGATTGCACCCAAATAACCGACGTGGGCCTCAAGGGGATTGGCAAGCTTCAGCAGCTCACCTACCTTAGATTGGGTGGCACACAAACGACGGACGAAGTACTCAAGGAGGTGGGCAAGCTTCAGCATCTAAGGATGCTTTTTTTGCATAACACTGAGATAACTGACGCGGGCCTCAAGGAATTGGCCAAGCTGGAGAAACTCACCAACCTGGCCTTGTATGGTACTCAAATTACTGACATAGGCCTCAAGGAGGTGGTCAAGTTCCAACAACTCAAAGAGCTAAACCTGGGGCACACTCAAATCACTGACGCGAGCCTCAAGGAATTGGCCAGACTCACGCAGCTCAAAACACTGTTCCTGAGTGACCCCAAAGTAACGAAGGCGGGTGTAGCCCAATTGCAGAATGCGTTACTGAAATGCAAAATTCACCTGATCTTGGAAGCAGGTGCCACGCCAATAGGCAAGCAAAAAGCTGTTATTGAATGGCATATTCGCAAATCACTCAACAAGCCCACAGGCGAACTCACCAGGGCAGACTTGGATATGGTGACGGAGCTTAATTTGGTTTGGGCCAGAATAACAGATGAGGGTCTTAAAGAGGTGGTCAAGCTCACTCAACTCAGGAAGCTTATCTTGGATAACAACCAGATAACGGACGCGGGCCTTAAGGAAGTGGCCAAACTAAGGAAATTGTCTGTGCTTAGTGTAGGAGGCACACAAGTAACGAAAGCAGGAGTGGCTGAACTAAGAAGAATGTTTCCAAATGCCGTAATCTTGAGTGATGCCAGAAAGTAAAGGGGTGCAAGCCAATCTCAGACTCAAAGCATTGCCGCGGCTTCTGTATCCAGAAAGAGAGTGCATTCAGGATGATCGTTCAGTAATGAGGCTGGGATATCTGTCGTGGGTTCGCCTCGCGCCACTTGCGCAACAATCTTTGCCTTGGCCCCGCCTGTAGCCAAAAGCCAGACTTCCTTGGCTTTCAAAAGATGTTTCATGCCCACGGTGATGCCCCATCTCGGGGGTTCTCTCCCATCCAGGTAACCGGCCGCCGATTGAATCGAGGCGGGATGCAGCTCCACCCGATGCGTCGTGACCTGGGCAGATGTGCCCGGCTCATTCATCCCCAAGTGTCCGTTGAGGCCAATGCCAAGAATCGCAAGGTCGAAGCCCTCTCCAATCGCAGCATCATAATCAGCGCACACCTGCTCCAGGTTTTCCGCCTCAGTCGCCAGCTCGTGAAAATTGTCCGCAGGCAAATCCACAGGATCCAGCAGACAGCGCCGGATCATGTTCGCGCAGCGCCCGGCATCATCAGGAGCCAGTTCCCCGTATTCATCCAAGGCAAAGATCGTCGCTTTACAAAAGCTAGTTTCCCCAGCCTGACATGCCCGCACCATCGCCTCACAAACCGGCCCCGGTGTATTCCCCGCTGCCAAACAAATCCGCATGTCCGGCAGGGCTTGAAGTCGCTCCACCCAAAGCCGGGCCAAATACTCGGCCCACGTTTCTATAGATTCAAACGTCCGTGTAAGCATACGGTAAAATTCGTTGCCGCAAATTAAAAGGAGATCACCAGTCGCCCACTCCCGACCCAGGGTGTGCAGACTATTCCTTGATCCATCGTTTGGCTTTTAATTCAAAACGCGGCAGGGAGTCAGGCGGTGCAATTTCCACGAGCACTCGCAGACCCAGGCTGCCGCGTACTGCCGTTTCAATTTCATTGGCCAACACCCGGCCAATGTCTTCACTCGCGGGCTCAACCCGCAGTGATAACTCGGCCATCTCCTCCCTGGTGGTTGTGATCACCTGATATTCAGCCACTCCATCGACCGACCGCATGATGTGCTCGATGGCCGATGGGTAGACATTCACCCCCCGTACGATAACCATGTCATCGGTCCGCCCAAGGATTCCGCCTGCAAGAAGGAGGCCCTCTTCATGCCGTTCGGGTCGCACGAGGTCGCCGGTGCGATATCGAATAAGCGGAGAGCCGGTTCTGCCAAGGGTTGTAAGGATCAACTCGCCTTCTTCACCCCCTGCAACAGGATCGTTTGTGCCCGGTTTGATTACCTCTGCGTAACAGGCCTCTTCCATGACCTTGAGGTGGTTGGCCTTCCCTGCCCATTGGTATGTCACCGGCCCTACCTCGGTCATGCCGTGATGATCAAAAACCTGTGCGCCCCATGCTTCCTCCAGTCGTTTTCGTGTAGACTCGATGCTTCCTCCCGGTTCACCGGCTACTATGATTTGGCGTAGTTTTGTGTTCTTTAGGTTCATGCCTCCCTGTTCGGCTGCTTGAGCCATTCGCAGCGCGTAGGTGGGGGTGCAGCAGAGAATGGTGGCCTCGTTCTCAATTAGGATTTGCAACCGGTTGAGGGTGGTTAGTCCTCCCCCGGCAAAGCAAAGGCAACCCATTTGCGTGGCCGCATCAAATGACAGCCAGAAGCCGATAAAGGGGCCGAATGAAAAGGCAAACAAAACGCGGTCTTTTTCGTCAACGCCCGCAGCCCCGAAAATTTCCTTCCAGCTATCGACCATCCACTGCCAATCATCCGGAGTATCAAGCCAGCGCAGGGGCTTCCCCGTGGTGCCGCTGGTTTGATGGATGCGCGTGTATTGCTCGACTGGGAAGGTCAGGTTGGTGCCATAGGGCGGATTTGCCTGATGATCTGCAACCAGTTCCTCCTTGGTGGTAAACGGGCAACGCAGGGAGAAGTCCTTCAGGGTTGCGATATCCGTACCTATGTCTGCAGTGCCCAGTTTTTTTTCGTAGAACGAGTTTGAGGGGCGGAGGGCACGAAGCATGCAGCGGAGACGCTCCAGTTGCCTGGCGGCAATGGCCTCACGGCCCGTTGAAGACGAGTCGACCATCGGCATCGTTCAATCTTTAGCCTCGCCATCAGCAATGCCGATCTTGTCGGCAATCGTAATGGGAATCTCGGTGGCCTTCATTTCACCGGTTTCATCCCGGCGAACACAGCAGACGGTTAGGCTTCCACGCGCGACTTCAATATTGTCTTTATCAAAAATAAATTCATACGAGAGAGACTTACTGGTCTTCCCGGTGACGCGCAGGACAACGGTGAATTCATCCTCGAAATAAAGCGGCTTCCTGTAATCGCAACTGGCTTGCACCCGCGGCCAGCCAATGCCTGAGGATTTGTCGACTATGGAAGTCCCAAGCGAACGGAAAAAGGCATGCTCACAGGCTTCCATATAGCGGAAGAAATTTGAGTAATGAACGATACCTGCTGCATCGGTCTCGCCGAAATCAACCCTGCGGGTAAATGTAAATTCACTGAGCATCACTGCGCCGGCATCTTGGCTGATCTAAGCGGCTGGTTTGCGTCCAGGGGGCCGCCCAGAGGCAAGGATTCGGGGATGTCACAAAACTCGGACATGACTTCAAACATGTGGCTGTAGTCCTTGTTTATATCGCCTGCCAGGCAGTCGGTTACGCTCCCGGCGACTTCGGGGTATTTCGTGACCAAATCCCGAAAGCTGAATCTCTCATTGTAGAACGCGTAGCAGAGCTTGCGCATGTTCTCAAGGCCTTCACGCATTTGGGTGGCATACTCCGCAAAACTGGCGGCACAGAGATCTCCTTCTTTGAGACCTGCATGAGCTGCATCGGCGGCCATTACACCGCTTTTAAGCGCCAGCATTAGGCCGCTGGAAAAAACGGGGTCCAAGAAACAGTAGGCGTCGCCCATCAAGATCAGGCCTTCTGTGCCGCAATGGCGGGAATGGTGGGTGAATTCACTGGTTATGTAATAGTCTCCGCATTGCGTTGCGGGGACCAGGTTTTCCTTGACCCATCGATTGTTGCCGATTTCCCGTTCCAGCATCATCTTGGGGTTGCGTACACCGTCACGGCTTAGGTATTTTCTGTCGGCCACAACCCCAAGGCTTAACCGGTCATGATCCAGGGGAATCCACCAGAACCAGCCCTTCGCCGGAATGTAAGCGATGACCGTTGCCCCTGCGTCAACTCCTTTCTGCCGGACGGCACCCTCGTAATAGGTCCATACGGCAATTTTGTTGAGATAAGAATCCCGCTCGCGCCAACCGTTGCGGGTTGCAGCGAAGGCTTCCTTGCCGGTGGCGTCAAACGTCAAGGGCGCAAAAAATTCCTTCTCGGCACCATCCCGGGTCATGGCGCGCACACCGACAACGCGCTTCGCCTTCCATATCAATTCCCTGACACTAGTCTCTTCAATTACCTCGGCTCCCTTTTCGCGCGCATTGTCCAGGAGCATCTGGTCAAATTCGCTGCGTGATACCTGCCATGTCTGGGCAACGGTTTCGCGATCATATCGATTGAAGAAATAAAATGGCTGACTGGCCTTGCCGTTGCGCGAAATGAACTGGACACTGTATTTCTTTGTGAAGGTTGATTTCTTCAGGCGTTCAATCATTCCAAGGCGTTTGAGCGGATGATACGAAAACGGAATGAGCGACTCCCCAATATGGTAGCGCGGGAATTTTTCGCGTTCCAACACGAGCACTCTGTGGCCGTGCCCGGCAAGGATTGCGGCGGCGGCACTTCCCGCGGGGCCCGCTCCAACCATAATTGCATCGTAGGAACAATCCTTCATTCAGTTCCCTCCGGTTGTCCAAGGCGAAATTTTGGCGATATCAATTGAAGGGTGCCTATTCCCATCCGGCTCCAGCAGCGCCTCGCATAAATGAGCCTCATTGAGTTCCTTGGCGTTTGGGGAATACCGTAGAGGCAAGGTTATCAGGGCGTAAGCGGCGGACAAAGCATTCATGTTTGAATCAGGTATAGCGTGCATTGCGGTGTTTGGGCAGAAAGAACTCATGTAGAAGCTGGTCGACTTGCAATAGGCCATCGCGATTCATGCGCACAGTGTCACCCTCAATGCTCAGATAGCCCCAGTCACGAATGCGTTCCAGCGGTTCGGCGAATCGCTTGAGTGAATCCACGCCAAATTTCTCGTTGAAATAGTTCAGGTTCAGCGAGCCAAGTTTGAGTTGCAGTATGAATTCACGAATAAGCTGCTCATCATCACTGGGAGCAAGCGCGCGATAGATCGGCAGTTTGCCTGACTTTAACCGTTCAATATAAGGATCAAGGTCGTGGTGATTCTGGTAATGCACCCCGCCGATATGGCCGAAAGATGACACGCCAAGAGAGAGCAAATCTGCGCCGCTCCACAACTCATCCCGATACACGAATTGTGTCTTCGCTTCGTTTCTTACGGCCGCACAAGCACTGCTGATGGTGTAACCGGCGGATTGCAGCTCATTAAAGGCATAATCGGTCCAGCGCCGTTTCGTGTCCCAATCGGCAACAGGTGCGATTAGTTGTTCCTCCTGCTTCATGCGTTGGTAAATCGTTGTGTTATACGGGATTTCCATCTGGTAGATGGTTACACTGTCGGGTGCCATCTCAATTATCCTAGCCACGCATGCCTGCCAGTTGTCTTCTGTTTCTTCGAGCATTCCGGCAATGAGATCGATGTTGATTTGAGACACCTCTGCTGCGCGCGCATATTCATAAGCACGATATATCGCTTTACTCCGATGAGGTCGGCCATTGGCTTCAAGCACGTGATCACTAAAATTCTCCACCCCCAAACTGAGTCGTGTCGCACCCAAGTCGCGAATCGCCTTGAGCTTGATTTCAGTAAGGGTTCCTGGTTCGCACTCGAACGTGACTTCCTTCACCTCATCCCACGGCAACAGTGCCTTCATACCTTCGGTAAGAAATTTTAGCTGGTCAACCGAGAGATAAGATGGTGTCCCTCCGCCAAAATACACAAACTCAGGCTTTCGTTTTCCGATGAAGGGTTTGTTCGCGTACATTTCCAGTTCTGCAAGTGTCGCATCCAGATAGTTCCTGATTGCCGAGGAGTTTTTGTCCGTGTAAACCCGGAAGTAGCAAAAATGGCAGCGCCTGCGGCAGAAAGGAACGTGCATGTACATCCCCAATGTCGTGCCGGCTACAGGCTCACGATCCATCGCGGCATATGCCTCGTTCACGTACTCCGGTTTCCAGAATGAGAATGGGGGATAGTTGGATAAAAAATAATTTCCAACCTTTGGCGGGCTCTCCAGCCTCGGTTTTGGATCAGCTTCCAGAGCTTTGGCATTCATTTGCATGAAACTCCTAGGGCAAAGTGGCCATAATTGGTCAATTTCACCCGATGATCAACTATATTATGTATACGTACTATATGTCCAGTAGCCTGCTCCTTTAGGAATTGGATGAACGGTCGCGTTAACTGGCGAATGTTGAAGGTACGTACAAGTATCATTTGTTTCTTGCTTTTCACTCTCAGGCTGCCATTAGTCTGCGCGTGTCATGTTTTCTGGCTGGCTGGGCTGTCGAGATCAAACATAAGGACGCGCGATAGGGAAGCTGCGCAGGACATGATTTGTTTTTTACCGCAGAGACTTATGAGCGCGCGCTTATTGGTATCATTCCAGTCGAATACAACGGACCTCGAATACAACGGACCAAACGTCAAAAGATTGAAAGGAGCTTACAGAAATTTAATGAAACTGCACGTTACATTCGCCATTGCCTTGCTGGGGACAAGTTGTGCCAGTGCGGGCGAATCGAGTGACTGGCCTTCATGGGGGCGGAACGCATACCGGAACCTCTACTCACCCGAGAAGGGGCTGCCCGCAAGTTTTGACCCGGGCAAGTTCAAGAAGGGCACTGAGGATATCGACAT
>CAZTTU010000093.1:0-10067 GCA_964616045.1 uncultured Verrucomicrobiota bacterium
TCAGGTCCAGCATCGTCTTCTTGGGTGCCGGTTTCATTTTTTTCATGTACTCGGCGTCAATACTGTAGAGCGCGTCGGCTCGGATGCCACCGGGAACGAAATCGACGGAGCCTGCCATGCGCAATTTGCCGATGAGTTCCTGCATCTGCTTGAGTTGCTCCTCAGGAACATCGGGGCTAAGTTCCATCAGGGCGTTGAGGTTCATCCAGCCGCCCAGGTCTACCGACTTATTCAGGTAGCCGGCAAAGGTGGGTTCACTCTCAGAGAGCTTCTTTTTGCCTGCCATTACGCTACGAAGCAGCTTGCCCATATCCGCAGTGGCCTTCTCATCGTTGCTGCCTACGATCACAAAGGCATCGTCATTAAAGGCCAGGGCCGCTGGCATGTCCTCATCGGTCAGGATAGAGTAGTTGTCCTCTTTTTTGAGGTTTTTGAGTTTCTGGGTGCCTAACTCGCCAAGACCTTCCTTGGCGGCTTTCTTCAAGCCAGTCTCGAGTTTTTCCGCACTGAGTGGGGAGGCGATCATGCCCATAACGCCGACAGGTTCACCAAACTCTTCTTTCGGTGGAGTGAGTTTGCCAAAGATATAAATGGGCTGATCGAAGTCGATGCCCAGGAGTGCCGGATCCTCAAGAACCTTGGCAGCCAGTTCACTTTCATCCTTAAGTTCCTCGTGAATTTCATCCATACCCGGCAGGTTAATTATTCTGTCGCGTCCGGATTTCTCGAGTAAAGAGCCTATGTTAAAGCTAATGACAAAATGGCTGTCGGCTGGCACGAGTGGGCCTGCACCCGGATTGGCCTTCTTTTGGGCGGCCATCGGCAAGGCCAGAAAGCTCAAGGCGGCTACGGCCAAAAGGATAACAAATCGGGTTATGCGCACGGCAACGCCATGCCCGGTCAGGGAGGAGTGAACTGTCATATTCCCTGAATACAAGACCAGTCGCCAAAAGGCTACAATAATCCGTAAAAAAATAACCCGGTTATCCAATTATTTGGGATTAAACGGGTTCGGTTCAGGCACGGCCAATGCGGGAGTGGGCGGGGGTAGAGGTTTTCTCTTGTTGCCTAATGGAGGTTGCGGTGGAAGCTTAACTCCTCCGGATTTGGATTCTCCGCCGGAATCTGGGGGAGGGGGGAATGGCCTTGGTTTGATAGGCACAGTTTTATTTGTCTTACGAGGAAAGTCATCCCCTCGATTCCCAAAATCGGGTGGTGGCGGGGATTCGCCGAAGCCTGAGTCCCCGTCTGGGCCGTTTGGGATTTCCATTACTTTATCCAATTGTCTTTGCATGTTCATTGCTACTTGAAAAGCTTGGTTCACCAATGTCTGGAGCACATTGGTGTTTGGATCCATCATGTTGATGGTGGCAGTGAATCGCTGGTCGGTCGGGCCAGCATTGCCTGCCACATTGATGCCCTTGAATTGCCGGACCATGGCCATCTGGGTCGGATTCATGGGAGGGAGGGCTCTTGTTAGAGAAGCTACACTGAAGTACACCGCTGAGTCATTCTCTGCCAACAGTTTTTGCGCCTCAAGATTCAAGGGATTTCCATTTTGGCCCGTTTCAATTGAGCTTTTTAGGGATAGTGGGACAATATGTAGAACATTTTCTTTGATCATTGCATCAAATCCGGATTGCTTCATTTCCTCATAGATGGGTGAGGCCTTCACTTTTCCCAATACCTCGTTTGCCTTTGAGGGGTCAGCGAGGCTCATGCTAAACAGGATTTCTGGCACTTCTCCCTTCAGGCTTATCAGGGACAGTGCCAAATCACCTGCTGGCAGACCGATCAGTGAGTCCCAATTCATCCCAAAGTTGGCCAATGCGGCATTCATTTCCTCGACAATCTCCGCGGGCAAGCGTGCTTCCACAAACGGACGGATCACGTCCATATTCATGGACTGTGTTAGCACCGCTATTGTGTTTCCGGGAATTGCATCGAGGATGCCTGCAGCAAGGTTCGCGCCACTGCTCCAGTCGCCCACCAGTTTTTCGTCATAACCCATCAATGCCTCGACCACAATGCTTCCTTTCTGGAATGACATGCCAGCGGAAACATCAAAATTATCACCCAGCATTGCGGGGTTGCCGATCATCGCCAATTCACCGGGCGGCAACATTGTGCCGGCTACCTTGATATACTCTTTCACATTAAGCCAAAGCGCACCATCGTAGGGTATCTGGGCGTGTTTCGAAAAGTTAGCGTTGGCCTGGCCCAGTTGCCCTTTGCTTGCGGCAGGTAGTTGCATCAATTGATCCAGTTCCTTGGTCAGATCCCTGGGTTGGCGGCGGTCAGCCGCCATTGTGTCGATCAAGACTAGTACGGCTTTAGGGCCTAGAGCCACGCCGGCTGCCTGTTGCGGGAAGGTGACATATTTGTAGCCACCAGCCGGCTGCAGTTCAGGTAGCTCTGCCTCAAGCATCACTGCAATATTGGGGATGGCCAATTCCAGTTTGTTGGCATCAGCGACCGGCAGCAGGACGCCAACTTTCATGTCTCTGGTCATAAAGGCAAGGAGAGGATCGTTGATCCCAATACCAAAATTGGCTGCCAGTTTGTCGGGCGCGAATAACCCGGCCATGTTCTTGATCATGGGATCGTTGGCCTCGGGTCCTGCAGCCTGCACAACCTTGTCCAACAATGCCTGATACCCGCCCGCTTTTTTCAGCAATTGACCAAGGTTGATCGAGGCTACGCCAATGGTATTATCCGGGATATGCTGTATTGCCTCGGGTGCAGGCTGTGGAGTCAGCTTGTTGTCACCAGTAATTACGGGTGGATCGATCGGCGGCGGAGGCAAAGGAGCTGGGAGCTTCGTGTTGGGGTTTGGATCAGTCTTTCCCGGCAGTTTTGGGAGTTCGCCTGGCTTGTTGCCATGAGGAGATGGCGTATTCTTAGGTGTAGCGGGAGTGTGGAAAGGATCATCGACTTGCGCTTGTATTTGCACATCCCCACTGGAAAAATGTTTATAGGCAAAAATCCCTCCACCAACTGCTAGCAATGCCACCAGTCCGATAATGGCTAACTTGAGCTTGCTGCTACTAGTAGCCACAGATTCCAATGCAGGACTTGCTTCAGTGGCCGTTTCGACCACAGATTCCTCCACTGGGGTGGCAGAGATCAACTCGGCCATTATCGGTTCTGATGCAGGTGCAGGGATAGTACCCGCCAAGTCGCCTACGGTTGACCATTCCGCTGCACCTTCCTCGATGGCCAAGTCACCCGCTGTCGCTTGGTCTGCGTCCAACATTTCCCGCAGCTGTGGCAGATCGTAGGGGCCAACGTTTTCTCCGTTACGATGAATCCAGTAGGGCATGACCACAGACTAGAGGGTTGGCGTGTTATTGCAACCCAAAGTGTGGTGGTTTAACGATCTCCTTCGCCAACTGGAGCGGAATTCTCCTCTCTAGACAGGTTGGCACCCATCTCCACCATCTGGCGCAGTGCGTTAGTCTTTTTATTGTTTAGGCGGAGTTTCAACACGGCATGATCTTCGCCGTTGTTGGAGCTTAGGGTGAGAACTAGGGATTCTAGGGATTCCAGCCCGGCGACGGCTGCGCGCTGTTTGGGGAATTTATCCAGAATCTTTAGCAGGCGATTAAAATCAAGGGTTATCGTAGCACCGCGGGCGGCAAGCTGTTCGCGAGTCTGCTCGTCAATGGGATTGGGTACTGTGCCGTTTTGCTCAATGGATTTACGCAAGTTGGGTGAGGCTAGATGAATCATCCCGTCCCGTTCGAATGCTTCCAAGCCAAGAGCTTCGGTAAGTGTGAATTGTTTTAGTAATGCTTCAGTGTCCGCATTGGTCTTGGTCTTGAATGATCCGCTCATGTGTAACTTGGGCATGGGGAGTTGTAGATTGTCCGGCAGGGGAAGGGGGATCACTGGTGCCTTGGTCACCTTTTTCATTTCGAAATCGGTGAAGGCTAGAGCTACATCGCCGGTGAACTGTGCATCCAGATCAATATTCACTCCACCTGTAAGGTTCTTTATGATTTCATGAAATTTTTCCATGGTCACTTCGTCGCCCAGTTGATTGATCAAGCCGTTGTCTCCCACAAGCGTGGCGCCGACCTGTTTACCTATTTCCTTGAGATCAACGCCTCCCGCGAAGATGAGCGCAGAATCATCAGGCATGGTCTTGAGCAGCTCCGGATCCATCGGCCGTACCGGTAGGCGATGTTCCCCGGGAAGCATCAGGTCAAGAATTGCCTCTCCTGGTTCGAACCGTATGCCCATTGTAGTTATGCCCTGCAGTTGGTCATCCAATTGATCGAGATTCATAGGCAACTCGTCACCCAGAAGTCCGGGTAGCGTTTCCAGTTTGACCCAGTAACCGATGTCATGTTCTGCCCCAACGTATCGAGCAAAGGATGGTTCGGTGGAGGAAAGGCCACTTTCCTGGTCGAACAATTCGTGCAATTTTGTCCTCCGGTCCATTGAGTTACCTCCAAACTGGGGTTCCTCAAACAGTAACACCAGCACATGGTGATCGTAGGCGAACACAAACGGCCATTGTCCTGTAAAAATTCCCCGAAGGCCTCTTTCCTCAGTCATTTGTTTAAGGATTTCATCGCCGAAATTGCCCGGCATATTATTCTTCATTCCCTTTTCGAACGCCTCACGACTGATGAGCGGGAGTATCAAGCCTGCGCGCGGGCCGTTGTCGCTTTGCTGGAAAAAAAGGTGGAGGGGTTGATCTTCGTTGATTCCCAGCCTAGTAAAGTCTGCAAGGGTATCCAGTTGGTTAGGATCGATCATCATCGCCATGCCACCAAGGTCATCGAGATGTTCTCGCAGGAAATCCGGCAAGCCGGATTTGTTGACTAGGCGGCTGGGGTAAAATGAGAAAACTGCACCCGCATTGCTCGGGATGACTTCACCCGTTTCACGATGTGGACGCGTGGTGGGATTAAGTAATAGCCAGGCGATCAGACCTGCCATGGTAAGCACAACCGCGATAGCCGCTATCACCATGCCCGTGCCGCCGTGTTGGGACATGGCATGCTTTGCTTTTCCCGACTGCATGAAAGAAGCTTAGCGAAGTTGCAGGTTGTTGACCAACTTATTTAGGGCCGCCGGGCGCGCCCACAGGTGGAGTAATGGGGGTGCCTACGGGTGCGGGTATGGGCGGAGGAATTGGGGAAGGGAAAGGTGCTGGAGTAAGCGTGATAGTGGGTTTGGGCTGTCTGTTCTCCGACAGACCTGAAAGTTGTTCCGCTAGCCCAAGCATGGCAAGCAGGCTGTTATCGTTCGATTTGCGCAGTTCGAAGCGTAGGTCCAGTCGCATTTTGCCGGACTTGCCTGTTCCCGAGAACTGGGTCTCGCCAAAGGGCTGTAGCGCATCGAGCAATGCCTTTGGGGCTCCGAGTGTCTTTGTGATGGTTAGCACGCGTCGGGTATCAATCCAGCCGGCCATACCATGATTGCGCAGGAGCGCCAAGCGCTCGCCTAGCACGGGATCGTTTACCCGACCCTGTAGTGCTACAACCTGTTGGTCCAATGTGCAGAGGCATAGCATTCCATTGTTGCTCCTTAGTAGAGTTAGATTGGAACGTGCCAGTTCCTTCTTTATGCCGCTCTTGGTCACGTGCTCGAGCAGCTGATCTGCCAGTGCGGTATCAGCCACGGTGAATCCAGCCAGTAGTCGGGGTTTTGATCCTTTGGTGCCCGGCGGCACATCGTTCACGGTTACGGTGATGCCACCGGCGGGCAGCGCAAGCCACTGGGCAAAATTTAAGCCTGTGGTGGCACTGAGTAGCTCGTCTATTTTTTCGGAGGTGAGGTTAAGTTGCGGGCCGAACCTAGAGGGCAGGTTCATTAGCCAGCGACGCACCGCAGGCATGTCCAGCGACAGGCCTATGGCTAGTGCTGCGCGGTTGGAAACGAGCGCGGGCAGGGGATCCTCCAAGCCCTTGCCGGTCATGCCCGTTGCGTCCTCGGCATAATGTTGATGTAAAAACCATTTGGCGGCGCCTTTTTCAAAGAACACACCGGTGGACAATGTTTGGGCATCGGTTAACTCGGCCAGTAGCGCTCCTATATTGGTGTTGTCATCGGTGGACAGCACCTTGCGTGTATGTTGTGCGTTGCACCACAGGCTAGCGTCTGCCAATTCGTCCAAGTGCCGCTTGAAATCTGGCTGTGTTGCCGCTAGACCGCTGGTACTTTTTACTGCTGCATTCAATGGCACAGCCAGTGATTCGCCTGGGCGTGGCGTCTCCCTTATCACCAGTACCATGGCTGTTTTGCTGAAGGCAAAGGCGAGCGGCAAACGATTGGTGTTTAATGTCCACCAGCCGTCTTCTTCCTTGAGGGAGTTCATCATCTGTCGCCCAAAGCCGCCTAGGCGTGCCTCCACCAACCGCGAGAGGCTTACCTCAAGTGCGTTTGAATCAAACACTGAAGCAACCACTCCGATCAATGGGGTGAAGCCGGCGCTGGCATTGCCTTCGGGTGGCAAATGTTGCACGTAAAAATGTATTGGCTTGGCCAGGTCCAAACCGACGGATTCAGGGTCACGCAGGAGGTTAGCGGTAAAGGGGCTCATTTCGTTGATGGCGTCCTTATTATCGGCCAGGAACGGGATATCGATCGGTTGCTCGTAGCCGGCTTTTTTTAGTAAATCCCCTGCACGCACAGTGAACACAGCCAAAGCATCAGCCGGGATATGTTTTTCATTGGAGGGTAATGAGTGAGGTTGTGTTTCCTTTATTGGGGGAAGCTTTTCTGCGGGGGTATTCGCTCTGGTATCGATCTTGGCGATGATATCCTTGGTGCCGCTACCCTGGGATTGGGGCGTGTCCTTTTCGGGCGTGAGATCCGGCATTTTTACATCATTGCGCACCAGGAGCCATCCGGAAAAAAGGCCAATCAGGATCACGGCTGCACCGATATAGAGGGGCGTGTTGCTGATCGTTTGGCTGGGGGTGAGGGAGGATGCGGCGCTGGGTTCGGGATCTGGCGCTGGAACCGGCATGGCACAGAGTGTCGCGGTGGACCACTCAGTTTGGTCCTCACGTCGGCAAAAATCGGTGGGCAGGAGGTTGCCTTCAGCCAAACCCTCCTGCAGTTGTTCGGGCGTGAAAGGGCCGTAATCCTGACCGTCACGATGAACCAAAAACCCCACGCGCACAATAAACCAACTCGGCGTTACTCAATCCATCCCAAGATATTCCCAGTACACAATAAAATGGGTTGCCTGATGGAATATGGGGTTTAATGTCAATCAAACAGCCCAATCAATCTCATGAAAATCATTCCTAAAAAACGTCGTCACTGGGGGTTCACCCTGGTGGAACTTCTGCCGCCCATCGGCCTGGCCGGGTTTTTTGCCTATGCCTCCATGCTGCTACCCGCCTTGGCCAAGGCCAAGATGCGCGCTAACCGCGTCAAGTGCACGAGCAACGTTAAGTGGGTGGGCAGCGCCTTTAAGGCATTTGCGAACGACAACAACGACCGCTATCCGTGGCTACTGCAAGAAAGAGACAGGGCTCCTCATGGTGGAGGCAATGCCAATTGGGTTTATGAGACTAGCACCCTTTTTTCCGTGCCTGCAATTAGGATAGAGCTCGGCTCGGCCAAGATACTGGTTTCGCCATTGGATCCGGATAACCAAGGTGTAAATGATACCATTGACCTCGCAAGAGTCACCCTTGCCAACCCTGTCCCCAACGGCGGGCACAGCTATGGTGTGGTGAATGGGGAAGGTGGAACTGGGCGTGCTGCGGATGATGCCCGACCAGACACCATGCTGGTCGTGACACGCAATATCTCAGGCCCGGCCAACAAGGAGGACAGCTTGAGTGACCAGGGGGATAATCCTTTGGCGGCTACCGCCAAGACATTTGCCATCTGGAAAGGCGCGGACAAACACCCGGTTGATGTCCGTACCATGGCGAGCCTGAATGCAAACCAAGGGCAGTTAGGGAGGGCGGATGGATCCGCCATGCAGTCCAACAACGCTGACTTGGCCGCCAAGGGCAAGGCCCACCACAACGAACTGGGCGGCAACTACAAGGGCAGTCCCTCAGGCTTTCTCGATACGCCGAATGATTAAGAGGGCTTAGTTGATCGGCTTACCCTTGGAATCCCAACGACGGGTGGTGGCGGTTTTTCCTTCCACGAATATATGCTCTTCAGCACGTTGGCCATTGAGATGATGGATAATCAATGTGCCGTTGCCGTCCTTCACCTGGCCGGTGGAGTTTCCATCAACACTAAACGAGGTGGCCTGCATGAGTCGATGTGCCTGGTTGGTGCCTTGAAGGCGTAATTGGCCGTTGCGATACCATTCCTGCACAATCCCATCGCGTAGACCATTCTTGAACCGGGTGCGGCCGGCTAATCGGTCACCTGGAAACCAGGTGATTTCCCAGCCGTTGGGTATGCCTTCTTCCAGTTCAATCTCACGAAAACGGGCACCATTTGGGTGATTAAGCAGGGCGTGTCCCGTGTAAGGTTTATCTTTGCCTTTGTGGACTAGCCTGCCTCGATGAAGTGCCAACATTTTCATCGGTATGGGAGCAGGGCGGCTGAGCAGGGTCTGTTCCTCCTCAGCAAGGTGCTCGGCCAGCGTGCGTTGCTCAGGTGACAATTCTCTGGCGAGAATATGATATGCGCCTTGCGCCTCCAGTTTCCCAAGTTTGGCGGATAAAATGAGCCATTTGCCAGCCAGCATTGGGTTTTTTGGCATGCCCAAGCCGTCTCGGTTCATTAGGCCCAAATGGTAGATGGAATCGACATGCTTGGCTTGTGCAGCAATTCGGAACCAGCGCGCGGCACTTGTGGCATTGCGGTCAACTTTCTTCCCAAACAGCAACAATCTGGCGAGACTGTATTGTGCTGCCGTCTGTCCTTGTTCAGCAGCACGACGGTACCATTTTGCGGCTTCGGCATCGTCTTCTGCTATGCCTTGGCCATGGTCGAGAGCTACGCCGAGGTTGTGTTGCGCATCGGGTAAACCTTGTTCGGCGGCCTTACGGTACCATTCCGCGGCTTGAGACAGATTCTTGGTCAGGCCGTCGCCGGTCCGCAACATTTGCGCGAGTTGGAATTGTGCTAGAGGGTTACCCTTCTTAGCATGCTCTTGAACTTTAGCCGCCGATTCACTTACCGAATCCTCCGGGGACCCGCCGCATGCAATGAGCAGCCAAAGGCTTAATAGGCAGGTGACATTTCGCATGGCCAGAGAGTAGCGCGTCTTTTCACAGGTGGTGAAGATGTTTTCTTCGGCAGATCAATAATAACTGGGCTAGTCTGTGGAATGAGGAGAGGGGAAAGGCTGGGGCTGATCATTGGGTTGACGGTGGTGGGCCTGGGTGTTGGTGGCGCGGTGGTCTGGCAGATTGGCGGTGATACGGATGTTCTGCCTCCACGAGCTTCCTTGCCAGCCTTGCCGGAACTGGGTGTGTTCGAGCAACCTGGTGTCTGGAAACAGACTGGCCGCTACAAATATCCCGAGGCAAACCGTACAATGAATTTTACGGCTACCGATCTCTCCTATTGGACTCTGGGTGGTCGTGCTCTGATGCAGGAAACCGAATATGTGGTGGATGATGGCGAGGATCACGAGTTGACCATCAAGGGTTGGAACACGGTCTCCAAGAAACACACCTATACGCTCATTACCGATACTGGCCGGGTGGTGGCCTATGACGGTGAATGGGAGGCAATGGACCGGACGATGCGCTGGGGGATTATGCACCCCACCACCAACTCACTGAAGATGAGCGTGAATTTTCGTGAGATAGTTCCGAGACCGGATCGCAAGCGCCTCATCACTGAGTACCGCACCTTTGCTACCGTCCTAAAAGATGTGGCTGTCGATTGTATTCGTGAGGGTGATTATCCCGGGCCTGATGAAGCGGATTATGGCGCGCCGATACGTGAGGAGCTTCGTCTCCTTGGCGAGGCGGGAACCTGGAGTGAGCGACATTTCTTCAAAAGCGGCGAGGAGAGCGAGAGCGAGATGCACATCAAGGGCCATGCGCGCTGGGCTGCAGGCGGTCACTGCTTGGTGTACGAGGGTAAGGTGACTCAGGGTGATGGAGTCGGCTCGC
>CAZTTU010000094.1:0-8164 GCA_964616045.1 uncultured Verrucomicrobiota bacterium
CCTCCATCACGCAGGCCGCACAGCCAGCGTCACGCATCTGCGCGAACATCTGCTGCAATTCAAGCGATTCTGGTGTGGTGCGAGCAGCAGGCAGAACACGACTGCCTAAATCGTATTCCACCGTTCCAATCATGCCGGTGGAAATATCGGATCGCCGCAAAATATGCCGCACCATGAATGCGACGGTGGTCTTACCGTTGGTGCCGGTGATCCCGGTGACCTTTAAGGCACGCGAAGGATTCCGATGAATTCGTGCCGCAACTTGAGCCAATGCCTGTCGAACATTGGCGGCAAACACCTGCTGCACACCAGGTGGCAGACCGCAATCACGCTCGCCAACCACAACCACTGCACCGCGCGCCACCGCTTCAGCAGCATAGGCGTGGCCATCAGTATTCTCTCCCGGAAGAGCAAAGAACACCATGCCGGGCGTCACCTGCCGTGAATCATAAGCCAACCCGGCACACTCCGGATCCACCGTATCGGCAGCCCGATGAACATTCAGGCCTGTTAACAGCTCAGAAAGTCTCATTTAGGCTCAGCGACGACCCGGGCCACGCCCGCCACTGATGGCCAGTTTGTCCGGCTTCTTGTCGGGCGCCATGCCTAGATAGCTGGCCGTGCGCCCGGCGATTGCCTTGAAAATCGGCGCGGCAACCTTCCCGCCCCCATAATCACCCTGCGGCTCGTCGACGGCGACAAGAATACACAACTCAGGCTTGTCGGCAGGCAAAAAACCGACAAACGATGTATAATATTTTCCAGGGATATACCTTCCCCCACCAGCCTTTTGGGCCGTACCCGTTTTGCCAGCTACCGTATAAAAATCCAGTTCTGCACTGCGCGCCGTCCCGCCTTTTGCTATGACTGTCTTTAGCGCCTCGGTCACCTGTTTAGCCGTTGTTGGCGATATCACCTGACGAACTGTTTTAACAGGATACTTTACGATTACTCGCCCTTTCTCATCCTCAAGTCTATCGATTACGCGCGGCTGCATAAGCCGACCACCATTGGCAATGGCACTCATCATCATTACTATCTGCAAAGGCGTAGCAGCAATTCCTTGTCCCATCGGTACCCGCGAAATTGTCACCTTGCGCCACTTTTTTGGTGGATGAACGATACCCACTGCTTCCCCTGTCAAATCGATACCCGTCCGACTACCAAAACCAAATTCTTTTATGTATTGATGTAATGTACTGGCCCCTAGACCTATGGCTATTTTTGCCGATCCTATATTTGATGACTTGCCTATGATTTCCTTGACGCTCAACTTGTCAAATTTACGCCCTCCATCACGCAATACATGCCCTCCAAACCGAAAGAGACCATCTTCACAATTAAACTTGCTCTCCAATGTGACATATCTCTCATTTAGGGCTGCCGAAACAGTAACCGCCTTAAATGTAGAACCGGGCTCGAACATATCTGTTACCGCACGATTTCTACGGGCGGATGCATCGAAATCTCCATAATGCACTGGCTCAAAATTGGGTAAATTTGCCATCGCCAGCACATTGCCGTTGCGCGGACTCACCACGATAGCCGTAACGCCAGCAGCTTGGTGCTTTTCCATAGCCAACGCCAATTCCATTTCTGCAATATTCTGGACACCAGAATCAATTGTCAGATAGGCATTCAAGCCGTTTCGCGCGGAGACATCCTGCACTCGGTGTTCAACACGCTCGCGTTTGCCCTTATCTATCTCGATAATCCGCCATCCGCGTGCACCCGTCAGTTCTGATTGAAGAACCTTCTCAATCCCTTCTTTCCCAATATGATCGTCACGCCCCACAAAACCTAATACATGTGCCGCAAGTTTTCCGGAGGGATATAACCGCATTTGGGCCTCTTCGCGGCGATCAGCAAAAACAGCCAACTGGCGCAGATCATGTACAAACTTCTGCTTCTTGCGGCTAATTGTCACCTCAGGATCATCAACGGTAAATTTTGCCATTACTCTTTTTACCTCTTCATAGTCCTCCGGGAAAACCTGTTTCTTTAACGTCACTTGCTTTCGGTCTGTCATTCTTCCTGTTAATTTCCCTGCCTTTGTCTTTTCCGGTATTTTTTTTGGCCTAAGCAGGTCTTCCAACTCTCGTATTTCCATTCCTAACACCGGTGCCAAAGCGCGCGCTACAGCAGGATAATGTTGGCCTATTATCAGCGGCCTGGCGCATACAGTTTTTACAAAACGACTTGTAGCCAACTTGTTGCCGTTTGAATCAAAAATATCACCGCGTCTTGGCCGGATAATAACGGTACGGGTGGTGTTCCCACGTGCTTTATCGCGCAACTGATCATGTTGCCATACCTGCAAGTCCACCAGACGATAACCCAATCCCGAGAACACCACGAGCAGTCCGACTGCCCCTGCGATCAGCCAGTAGCGTCCGGTCGATGAGGCAGGATTATCCATCAATATACTTAACGTTGCGCCGTACGAGTCGCCCCCTGGGTTTGTCTCGTCGTCTGGGTTATATCATGTTCCTTAAGTGAAATCACCGCACCCCATGGTGGCATTTCTAAGGGCAAATTCCATTGTTGCACCAATTGCTCCAGCACCTGAGGTGACTTGAGTCGAGCCAATGTATCCCCCTGCTCCTTGTTTTCTTTTCCCAAATTCTCCTTCCGCTCCTCAAGCACCTTAATCTCCTTGCCTAATTGCGCAATCTGCTGCTTCTGCCACACATATCCCAATCCCAGCCCACAAGTAACCAGGCATATGGACGCTGCCTTGATAGCTGGAGCAAAACGCGCCTGCGGTGTGTCATCACGCCTGCTCATAAGGCGTCCCTCCGCAACAGCACTACCCTATAAAAACGAAGCTCCCCCAGCACATCAACCAGCACAAAATCCATCTGGCCCATGCCGCGCCTGACATCGCCGACATTTACCCACAGCATTTCATTTTTGGAACCCTGCACCTGATACCAACCGCCCTTCACCGTGGTCCAACGCAGGCGATATTCACGCCCTCTTTTGATTATTTTCACCTTGGGCCGGGGCAAGTCAGGGCCGCCATCTGTGCGGACGATCCGCAGATGCGGTCGACCACCCGAGATGCTCACCGGCACAGTTGCCATTTGGCCCGTGCCTAACCGCATTGGACCGACATCCACCCAATTCGACTTGTCCGGCGACGCTTGAACTTGGTATCTGGCACCCAGCTGCGTCTCCCATTCCACACGCATTGCCGGACCTGCGCCCAACAACACCGCCAAGACCGGTCGGGTTTGTGGTGCCGCAACAGCTCCAATCGCCAGCAAAATGCTTATATAAAATAATTTTAGTTTCATTTTCTATTGACTTTTTATGACGCGGAAATACCGGTGTTGCCCACTGATTGAAATTGGGGAGTTGATTGAGCGCCCCGTACCGCGCTTGACCGGGCCATCATTCACCCAGTTGTTGCTATCACGTGATTTTTGCACCTGATATCGCGAACCAGAGCGTGATGGCCACTGGAGTTGATAACCTGCCCCATTCCGCACCATGGAAGCGTTGACATGAGTATTAGCCCGAGATTGACGCGCTTGGGTCTGGGTCGGCATCCGTTGGCTTCGCGTGGCATTGAGTCGACTTGTCGCCGTTGCCATGGACCGACTGCCTCCAGTTGTCTGGGATCGCAACGTGGCCAATCCCGTCGAGTTCAAACGGCGCGCCGTGGCAGTTCCTTGAGCCTGCCGCAATGGCGAACTCTGACCAACGGTTCGTTGATTATTGCCCCTCGACCCGGAAATCATCCCACGCGTTGAATGCCGCGTAGTATAGCCGCCAAGCCGCTGCATGCCTCGCGGCAAAGTCGGGGTCATCTGGTGACGTAAATTTCTGCTGCTTGCCGCACCCCCCCCATTTGTGGAAACCGGCTTCCGCCTAATTATGGCACGAGGCGTAAGAGATCGAGTTCCAGAAAGACTCGCTTGTGCCTGTGAAGAAAGAATTGTCGTCCCAGCCGTTCTCCGGTTTATCAACACGTTTGTTCTTGCAATAGTGGTTCCTGAAGACGCTTCTCCAGAGTTGCCTTGACTGCTAATCGGGTCACTCGCAAGTGGGGTGCGGCGCACATTTGAATCCTGTATTGCTAGGGCACTGGCTGTCGATTCGGCTGGCGCCTGTGTCATCGCCATTTGCTGCAGCAATTCGCTCGCCTTGGCAGCCGCCGCGGCTTGGGCCACCAAGGCGGCCTGGCGTGATTGCTCATCCGCATTAAATTCCACTGTCAACTGCTGCTCTAATTTCCGGTCAATCAATTCACTGGCCACCGGATCCTGCGATACCGAGACACTGGCTCTAAGGACTAGCGGCTTGGTTCCCGTGTCCTCATAACTCACATGATTCCCCACGGTCACATCCGCCTTGTCTGACTGACTGAACTGCATCGCAGTCAATACCGAATTACGTGGCTTGATAAAATCAACCCAGGCCACCACATAGTTACCCAACCCGTCTGCCCCCACGGCGGGCTGGTATTGATTGTAATTTACCTGCTGATTTACACGGAACTCCGCGCCACCCGAGAGCATTCGGGCGTGGACCTCGCGGCTATTTGTAGCCCTGACCTCGCTCTCCCAAACCAGCAGGCCGTTGCCCTGTGCTACAATCAGTGCCGGATTCTCCTGCACACCTCCAGCCAAGGCATTCCAGCGCACTTCTTGCGCTGCAGGCAATCCTTCCCTATTAAACGATCTGACATATATATCGCTCGCGTTTGAGAAGACCCGTTCATCCTGCTGCTCCCAAGCCACGACAAACCCATCCCCCAATGCAGACACCACCGGCCCTGAACACAGTGCATCAACCTTGTTGATTCGGTATTCCCCGGCCATAGGCTGGCCAGTATCTTGGAAGAGGCGGCCCATCACGTTGCTCCGCAGATTTGGTGCCCCATGATCCGTCTGCCCTTCCGCTGACTCAGAAACCCATACCGCCACAAACAGCCCGCCAGCCAATGAAGTCAGGGCAGGATCCACCTGATTCCATTGGATATTCATATTCATACGAAACTCCCCGCCCACCTTGGCTCCCAAAGCCGAATAACGTTGTGCATATACGCCAGTGCCACTGCTATCCTGACCGGTGCTAGTCCAAGCCACCACCACCGTGCCGCCTTCCAAGACCGTTACCGCAGGTTGAAATTGATCCCCACTGGTGCGCTCATTTACCACGATCGCTGCCGATGTGAACAAGCCGGACGAAGATAAATAACGCATCCGCACATCCCGGTTGCTACGTGGCCCGGACTCCCACGCAACCACCGCCCCGCCATCCGCTAATAACCCAATACTGGGGTGCGCCTCCCGGGTTCCTTCTGGTGACTGGCTTATAGGCGCGGGCAACCCCACTCCCATCATGTCCTGATTCAAGCGCTGGATGACCAATCGCCCCGTGCTCCCTTTCTGGCCCGTATCATGGTGCCAAACCATAAATCCACCCTTTGAACCCAAAGCAAGGGCCGGGTGTTGTTGATGCCCTGACAAGTCACCCATAATCGGATATTCTTTAAGTTTCGGGCTCAACGCACCCTCTGCCCTCTCTGGCCCACAAACCAGCGTCCACACTGCCAGAACAACATGCAGCTTCCGGCTCAAGTTTGTTCGAGATGGGTTTGCCATTTATATCTTCTCCAAAATCCGCAGTTGCGCGCTGCGGGCACGCGGATTGGCTTCTCGTTCCATTGCGTCAGGCTTTATTGATTTGCGTCGAATCCATCGCAAAACAGGCATCTCCGCCCTGACAGCAGAATCCCCAAATTCCTTGATGATCCGCGCCTCAATGCCGTGGAACGTGATGGTCACCAGTCGTCCGCCGGGCCGCAGCAAATCCGCTGTCACCGCCAACCCTCGACGCAATGTCCCAACCTCATCATTCACCTCCATGCGTAGTGCCTGAAACGTGCGCGTGGCCGGATGCCTTCGTGCGCCACGACGCGGCACAGCCTGCTCAATCACTTCAGCCAGTTGCACCGTGGTCTCCAGCAAACACATCTTGCGCGCGAGCACTATCGCCCTCGCTATGCGGCGTGATTTTGTTTCTCCTCCCATTTCCCAAATTAATTTCGCCATATCCTCCTCTGCCATTTCGTTCACCAACCCGGCAGCGGTCAGTTCCTGACGACCATCCATACGCATATCCAGAGGGCCTTCGGCGGCAAAGCTGAAGCCTCGCTCCGGCAAGTCCAACTGCGGCGAACTGACCCCCAAGTCCAGCAACACACCGTCCACGCTGCCTTGGGCGATCCAGTCTGCCAACGACTCGAACGCACCCTGTCGGATTTCCCAGCGACTGGCAAAGGGTGTGAGGCGTGATGATGCCGCCTTCACAGCCGCGCCATCCCGGTCACATCCTCCCAGCCAGCCGTCGGGCGCACATGCTGTTAAGATTCCCGCAGCATGACCGCCTCCACCAATCGTGCCATCCACATACCGGCCACCCGGACGGACAGCCAAGGCCTCTACGATTGCTTCGGCCAGCACCGGCGTGTGAGCAAATCCGCCCATTGCCATTCAAGGACATCTCCGCTGTCGATCCGCATTCCATTGTTTCATCACGGCTGGAACCAGATTTCAATTTCCTGTCGGCGAGGCGCTATTGCCGTGCCAAAAGGTGTTTCAATCACTACCCGACGCGATCCGATTTGGTTATTCGGCGGGTCCAATCCTGTCTCTGAATCCCAATAGTTCACGTTTGCTGCTCCCAAGCCAAACAGTACGGGCTGAATCCGGATTTCGTAACCATCGCGTCCCAGCGGTGGATATGTCCTAATCTCCACCCCATCGAGGAGCAGTCCTGCATCAGCTTGATTGGAAATGGATGGAGGGCCTGGCAAATCGCGTAAATTTGCCATTATAATCGGCGCATCAGGTGGCCCCCCTGTGAGTCCAGCGGTGTCAATTGTCTGGATTGGATTGCCTCGACCATCTACAAAATTAATCCCCTTCGCCAGATCAAGTCCGGTACCCCGAATGACCAAAAAATCTCCAGGATCGTTGCGTGTCCAGGTACTGTTTTGTTCCCCCGGGTTGACAGCAGGGTCTTCAAGTGTTGTGAACACTTCCGTAATCGTCGGCAAAGTGCGAGAGTACCCTGAGGAACTGTTGCGATCCCCACCCACACCAATGGACCAAAACCTCTGCACATGTGCTCGAGGCGGGCTTAATATAACACTCATATCAGGCTGACCCGTGGCGTTGCTGTTATAGGCCACACGAATCTTCCTGCTCCAGTTGTCTATTCCAGGATTAGGACTGGCTTCGCTGCGGGACATTCTCCCATCCAAGCTCTCACCCAGGTCGCCAAATTTTCCAAAGGTATAATTCCCATCACTAATCAGATGCGGCGGGATATAGATCATCGTATCTGTCACCACGATCTCAGAGTGGTTCACAGGCACGCCGGTCGATGAAGTAAACCCGGTGTTTAACGGATTGATATCCAAAATGGCCAGGGGAGTGGGATAAGCGGTGGCATTATTGATATCAAACATCCCAATACCGCTGTTGGGCTCCAGATTGTACGAGCCGTTACCTTCATCTCCTTCAAAAAACCATATCTGGTTTACGAAACCCTGGCTGAGCTTAAAGCCACTCCCCCGGATGATCAGGCTCTTGGCGGTGTTTAGGTGTGTGCCATCATATTGCGCACTCATTACCAATGGTCTGCCATCAGATATTTCATAGATAAACTCCGAATCACTATCCCCCTTGGGATTCACCAGGGCAATGCGCCGGTAATACTCATTGGTCAGTGGGCTGACGGTCTCGTCACTCAAGGTTCCTGGAGGCAACACGATTTGTTGATCGCTCATGATGTGCCGCCGCGCATCAATGGTCTGCAGCGTCTTGTATTCGCCATTGACCGTTGTCGTGTTGTGGTCAAGCACCTTGATCGACGTCACCGAATCCAATCGTTGACCGTAAATAATCACCGTGTCACGCGAACGGTCTATGTCCCATGGTGCAGAACGATACTCATCACTCAACCCATCATAAACGGTGAGATGGGTAATCTTTGCCACCGTGCCAGCCGGACCCAGGATTGACTCAACCTGTGATATGTTATCGTTGACCTGGGGGAAGCGAATATAATCATTGGGGCCTGAGTTGGTGATCCACCCCCATTGAAACAGCACAGCGAGTTCATCTTGGCGATAAATGCTCAAGTC
>CAZTTU010000094.1:8264-9955 GCA_964616045.1 uncultured Verrucomicrobiota bacterium
GCGGGAAACGTGATCATGTTGGCCGCTGAGTAGTCATCTGCGGAAAACAGGAAGTCCGGCCCTGCCACTGTTCGCCCCACCACCTGCGAGAAATAGGGTGGGTTTGCCGGTGGCGAATCTGTGGGCAGCATGTTCTGGACAAACACATCCGTCCACACCGAGGATTTTGCCTGAAAAGTCTGGTCTAAAAGTGAATCGTACGGAAAATAATGAAACTTGATCCTGTCAATCCCGCCCCGCATCGCAGCCCTTATCATGCCCTGGGCAAAAGTTACCTGCGGCCGAAAAGGAGTGTTTTGGATTAAAGGGGTCACATTGTTTACTTGAATAATTGGACGGATGGATTGGTTCGGAAACGGGAAGTTGGCTTTGCCCGGCCGCACAGTGGTTTGGAGGTTCATGGCGGCAGCCTCGATCAACGTCACCTGAGCATCATAATTTTCCCATACGATATTGTTTGTCCGGTACAGGTAGCGCAGGCCTCCAGCGTCATCAAAAGTCAAAGTGTGCCGCGGCTGGGTTCGCGTCTTTCGGCTCAGGGTTGCCGGCGTTGCCACTTCACTAAGAGGCCGAAGAGGGTCGCCCAAGCGAAGCTGGATCAAGTTTGTCTGGCTGTGCAGCGGCTGAGGGACTTTTACTTCTGTAGGCAAATCTCTGGGATCATCAGGAGCATAATACACCCCCTCCCAGTATGCCGTGGGCGTAAACATTATGTCACCTTGATCACGCCCCGGCCAATTCCATACAACCGCCGGGGCAATGGTAGAGATATTAAATACGTCCCTAATGGCCGCCACCGCACTGAACCTGGCTTCCGTGCTGATCGCATACTCCACTGCATCAAAAATCAGGGGGTCAGCCCCTCCGGGATTCTCATTCAATATACTGATAAAATAACTGTAATTCACCCCGTTGATGATTGAGGTGGGTTGATAGTTGTAGGGATCATAGTTGCGGACCGCTACTTGAAACGAACCCGTCTCATCTCCCAACACGTTGGCCAGCCCTGGGACATAGTCGTGGATATCCCGAATCGTAAAGCAATGCCGGTGAGGATTCCCAAGTCCCAGATGATTCACCAGCAATCCAAGCACTAACGATTCAATGTCATAGACATTTTCCGCTTCGGCCGAGGGATTTTTTTTCCAGGTCGCAAAATGCTGGTCGAATTCCTTGACCAGATCCATTGAACTCACCCCGCTATAGCTCTTGTCTTGCGGTTCAAAATAATCGTTCAACACCTCAAAGGCATTATGTACTGCCTGCATGCCATCATGACCAAAATAACGAATGAACTGGTTGTCGAACGAATACCATAGTTCCGGCCAATTCCACCGGTAAAACTGCTTTATGGGCACCGGCCAACCCATCGGGTCCGTGTGGTTCAGGAACCCTTGATGAGCTGTGCCTGTAGGCAGAGGCGCAGGCGCCCCTCCGGGAGGAGTAAAGGAATAGTACCAAGGGTTGTTGATGGCCTGGTCTGGATTGTTTGGTCCGATCAAAGAAAAAGCGCTGCCCTTAATGCTGCTGCACAGCAGCAGCATCGCGCACAGCGCAAACGCCGACACATGTCGCACTTCCCTTTTCATGACGCCAAGATTTATCTGGCGAGACCTCCCGTATACAGCCTTAGACTCAACCAACAAAGACCGACCGGAGGCCACGGCTTTGCACCGCAGCCAGCCGGCCGA
>CAZTTU010000095.1:0-4043 GCA_964616045.1 uncultured Verrucomicrobiota bacterium
GGATTGGTAGCCGCCCAGCCGGTAGACTTCGGTTTATCTCAAGGGCGGCTTTTTTATGTTCACCACCCTCAACCTGACAAAGCCGTAAAGGTGGGTTTAATTTGCGTCCTTTTTTTCCGCCTCGATTTCGGCTTGGAGCTCCGCCTCAAACTCCGCCTCGAGTCGTGCTTCCAGCTCGGCCGCGGCCTGCTTGGCAGCTTCCTCAGCAGCCAGCTTCGCAGCCGCCTTCTCAGCAGCCAGTTTTTCAGCCTTCGCCTCTTCGCGAGCCCTGCGCTTATCCACTTTCCTTTGTTCGCGTTCTCTGCGCCTGTGATCTTTACTTCCAGCCATTGGATATCCTTTGTCGTTGTGAGAAGCTCTTGTCTATGGTGTTTCGTCGGCGATGCAAGTCCATCTCGCGACCGCCACGGTAGTTCAATCGGGTGTTCATGGCGAGAAGTGAAGTTACTTTTTGATACTTCCAGCCATTTTGAGTGCGTTGGGATGGCGCTAACTTTTTAGGGTGGCCCCTACGGGCTGCTTCAACTTGAGCACGATAAAACAACGTTGAAAGGGGTGGGCGCGGCGTCGGGGGGGAGGGAGTGCAGGGTCACTTGAAATCAACAGCATAGAACCATGGGAATATTTCCAATTGTCACATTCATATATATTCTGGCAGCATCTCCGTTATGGATGAATGGGAATATTTGGAACTGATCATGTGGTCAGAGCGCGATAAAAAAAATGAGTACTGCACGATCAGGCATGAAGGGGGAGAAATTGAGTGGAACCTAAAAATCAGTGAAGAAGTCAGCCAAGCTCAGGAGAGCTTCAAGGAGCACCTCGAAATAGAGGCTAAGGGTATCAGCAACAAAATCCAGATATTGAACCTGCTGGGAAAAGCCCGTTTCGAATTGGTGTCAGCAAGTGACTTCATATTGCCAGAACCAGATGGCTTCCCGCCCCACAATAGCGAGACATTTTACTTTAAGCGCAAGGTCGCAGGCACTTAACCAAGGCTAAATTTACAGATCGTCCCGACGACGTGTCGATAGGCTCAGGCGTTTTTGCAGCATTGCAGCAGGTCTCACGCCGCTAATTCGGCGCAAATCACTTCGGGTTCATGTTCCCACCACGCCTGCTCAAACACGAAAAAAGCTGGTTCCGCTTCTCCGGCACGTGGGGTGGAAGTCTAGCTGGTGGGCTTGTAGGTAAACAAGATTGTTTCGGCAAAATTTATTGGGGCATATACCTTTCCTTTGTGTCGCGTCATTCTCCAGATGCAGATTCTTTTACTGTGCTTGATTCGGTGACCGTTCCGGACCTGTGGCAGCAGGAGGCCGTGGGTGCCTTGCGAGAGGGTAAAGACGTGGTGGTGCATGCCCCGACAGGTGCGGGCAAGACATTGATCTTTGAACTCTGGGCTAATTTTGGCAAACCCAAGGGCAGGGCGGTGTACACTGTGCCCACCCGGGCACTGGCCAATGACAAGCTCGCCGAGTGGTGCGCGCGCGGCTGGTCGGTCGGCATTTCCACCGGCGATCTCTCGGAGAATCTTGAGGCGCCCATTCTCACCGCCACGTTGGAAACGCAAAAGAGCCGCCTCATTCATGGGGATGGTCCGGATCTGTTGGTGGTGGATGAATATCAGATGATCGGTGACCTTGATCGGGGCTTGAATTACGAGCTTGCCCTTGCCTTGGCACCGCCTCGGACGCAATTGCTTCTGCTCAGCGGGAGCGTGGCCAACCCGGATCAGGTTGTCAAATGGCTGCGCCGGTTGGGTCGGGATGCCGTGTTGGTGAAACACGAAGTGCGCCCCGTGCCGTTGGAGGAAACTTTTCCCAACAACACCAGTTTTCGTTTACCACGCGACATCAAGGGCTACTGGCCAAAGTTCGTTGCCAAGGCGTTGGCAGATGATTTGGGGCCCATTTTGCTTTTTGCTCCGCGGCGAGCTAACACCGAGAAACTCGCGCGTCAAATTGCAATGCATTTACCCAATCAAGACCCGCTGCAACTTACAGATGAACAGAAGCATCTGGTGGGTGACCATCTGGCCCGGATGCTGCACAATCGTGTGGCTTATCATCACAGTGGCCTCAGTTATGGTGCGCGTGCCGGCGTGATTGAGCCTCTTGCCAAGGCCGGCCAGTTACGCGTGGTGGTAGCCACCATGGGTCTTGCTGCCGGCATCAATTTTTCACTGCGTAGTGTTGGGTTGGTAGCCGATTCGTATAAACGTGCCGGTACGGAGTATCCTCTCCGTGGTGATGAAATACTGCAAATGTTCGGCCGCGCCGGTCGGCGTGGATTGGATGAGGTGGGCTACGTTTTGGTGGGCGCCAATGAAGTGCGCTTGCGCGATGGGTTCCCCTGCCAACTCGCCCGCAGCGGACTGGTTGACTGGGGGGCGCTGCTCGGAATCATGCACGCCGCCATTGAGGATGGGCGAGAGCCGTTTGCCGAGGCCATCCGTGTGCAGGGCCGTCTTTTCACCACGCGTCCCATCACGCTCGGAGTGGAAAGCTCGCTGGAAAATCCGGATGTGCCGTGCGGCCTGAAAAGCGATGCTGAACGCGCGTGCCGGGTGCGGAAAAAGGAAAAGGAAATTCTCAATAGTCGTGGTGAATGGGAAACCAATCCGAGTCACGAGGAGGTTATCTGTCGCGACATTCGTGTGATGTCCGAGCATGCTCAGGAGGGGGATGTGCAGGAATTACGCCCGCTACTCAGCGTGCCCGAGGCCTTGGGGAAACAGGGCCCCGGCGCGTTGAGCATCATCGATCGCAACGCGCCTGAGCCGATTTATGGCCGTGTTTCCACGGTGGCCGAGAAAAACGATAAAGGAAGGCTACTGCCGCAACGTTGGGTGCGGCGCGCTATCAACTGGCGAGGCAAAGCCATGACCCGCAGCTTGTGGGAAAGAAAATTTGGACCGTTGCTGCAGCGTAAAATGGCTGAGCGCGGCACGCCCATTCTTCACTACCGCAATCAACGTGGCAAGGTGACCGCCTATTTCAGCCTTGAAGAGCAAAAGAAACGGGTGCCGGTCGATTGTTATGGTGTCGCTTTGTGGAAGCCGCGCGCGCGCGAAGTGATGCCCGCCGATTGCGCGGCATGCGATCTCGTGCCGAATTGCCGCAAACTTTCGCGCGCGAGCGGCGTGGTTCATCTTTGGCACAAATTTGGGCTTATTGAACCTGACGGTGCGCCAACACGGCGTGGATTGATCGTCAGTTTCTTTACCGGTGGCGATGGCCTGGCAATAGCTGCCGCGATCGAGGACACACACTACCCGATTGAAGATTTTGTTTATGACATTGCCAATCTGCGCGGGGGGTTTCGTTTTCATGGAGATGATGATCGATGGGACGGTCGTCTCGCCTGGGTGTGTCGCAATACTTACGGAAGGAACAGCGCCCTTGGTTATCTTGATGCAGGTACTCCTCCAGAATACGGTTATGGTGCGGATGCCGTGGTGACTGACATCCACCGCAATCCCGCGCGCAAGCAGCATTGGATTTTAGAAGTCGCTGAGGAAGGCGATATCGACCGGGTGATTATTGAATGGCGCAGTTTACTCCGGCGCATCACTCATTCACCGGCGTTGGATTGCAAACGCTGGACGACGCTTCAGGAAAAAGCCGCGCAAATTTTAGACGAAACCGAGAGTCCGACCCTCACAGATTTGCCGCCGTTGGAATATCGGCAAACACAGAGGCAGGAACACCGTCTCGTTTTGCGTCGACACTAAAAAACCCGCCGCAAGGGCGGGTGAAAATTCTTCTGACCGGGGGATCAGTTCCAATTGAACATGATTGGCTGTTTAAGCCGAAGTGTTCTTCTCCAATTCACCAGCGGAGGCTGATAACGAGCATTAGAGATGGGGGTCGCTTTTACCATCCCAGTCTTGATCGTTCTTTGGCGCATGCCGGTGCTGTAAGGCACTGACGAGTATCGCATCATCATGCCGCCACCCATACCACCCATGCCGCCACCCATACCGCCCATGCCGCCACCCATACCGCCCATGCCGCCACCCATACCGCCCATGCCGCCAC
>CAZTTU010000095.1:4143-9912 GCA_964616045.1 uncultured Verrucomicrobiota bacterium
CCCATGCCGCCCATGCCCATGCCGCCCATGCCCATGCCGCCCATGCCCATGCCGCCCATGCCCATGCCGCCGCCGCCTGTCGGGGGGGCCTTCAATTTAATGCCACCGAAAAGGTTAGGCCGAACCGGGATCATGCGAGTATACAACCGCTGCCCATCTTTAAAACTATCCGCAGATGCTTCAATAATCGCGATACCCATGTTCGTGATTTTATAATCATAGCCAGGGGAATCGGGTGTGATCTCAAGATCTCTCTGTATATGTGTAACAAACTCGTCGAGGAAATCTCTAGCACTAATATTTTTCATCATGCTTGTGTTGAATCCAGTCACTTTCACACGATCGGGCCTGAATGCACCGCTGTCTTTACTGCCAATAACAGTAGCCCCACCACCTCCAGGAAACCCGAATCCAGGCACAGGAAGCCCCGCACCTGGCCCTCCTCCCTGGGCAACCGCACCTCCAGGGACACCTCCAGCATTCATTTGCGGTGCTGCACCCGCGCCGGGCGCTCCTCCTCCTGCAAACGGATCTCCCCCCCCTCCAGGCATCCCACCCATTCCAGGCATCCCGCCCATCCCAGCACCACCACCTCCGGGCAACCCGCCTAATCCCATGTTAGGAATGCCTGTGGCGGCTCCACTGCCCGCAGCTCCACTGCCGGGACGAGAACCTCGCAGAAATTGATTTACATATATGTTAATCGGCAGACCACCTAGATTATTTTGGTTGATCAACCTAGACAAAACAGGCACAGCCTCTTTCAGGCTAATCCCATCAAAACTGTCTGAGGGTATTTCCCTTATAATAATTCTGGATAATCGAGCCATCATTTCGCCCCGCGTTTCTCGTTTTGTTTCGCCATAGCCACGACCTACCGCAGCGGGATCCGGCACACCATTGTAGTAGGGCTGAGCCAAGAGGTTGGCTCTATTTAAAACCTCCATCAGTTCTCTCACGCTCAAATCTTTTGCCTCTGGCCTCGCAGGCTGGGCTCCAGATCCGCCATTTGTTGCGGGAACAGTTACGAACAGAAACCCCAACACGAACACATACAGGATAGTCACTCGAACCTCTCTCATAATATATAAAAATAGCACGATTCGCATCAAAGCGAAAGAGGCAAAATAACATTTTTTACCACCCTCGCGGCACCGATAAATTGACAGATTTTAGGTAAATTGTCTATATTTTGATCCTAAAAGAAAACTCCCTTGTCAAAAGTCCATGTCATATTCATTTTCTCCTTGGGTGTAGCCGCTTATCCAAAAATAGGTTACTCTCGAGTAGATTTTTCTAGCGATATTCAGCCGATATTTGCTGAACATTGCACTAAATGCCATGGGAGCGAGAAGCCCAAGGGAGGGCTGGATATGACTACCCAAGAGGGCATGTTCAAGGAATTGAAGTCTGGGGAACGGTCCGTGGTCCCCGGTAAGCCGGGCCAGAGTGAGTTGTTGCGGCGCCTCACTACTGATGACCCTGATGAATTGATGCCGCCACCGGATAATGGCAAGAAGCTGTCTGCTGAACAACAAACGCTCCTCCGCCAATGGATTAGCTCCGGTGCCGAATGGAGTGTTCACTGGGCTTACCGTCCGCTGCACAAATCTGATCCACCCAAGGTTAAGGATGCGAGGTGGATTCGCAATCCGGTCGACCAGTTCGTTCTGGACAAACTGGAAGTCGCTAACGTTACGCCCTCACCAATGGCAGATCGCTACACCCTGATCCGCCGACTGTACTACGATCTACTCGGTCTGCCACCAGACCCCAGAGAGGTGGATGCTTTTGTCAACGACCGCTCGCCTCATGCCTACGAAAAAGTAGTTGATCGCCTGTTGAGCTTGCCGCATTTCGGCGAACGATGGGGACGACACTGGCTGGACAAGGCACGGTACGCCGATAGCGATGGTTATGAGAAGGATCGCCCACGCATGAACGCCTGGCGCTATCGCGACTGGGTGATACAAGCAATCAACGCTGACCTGCCTTTTAATCAATTCACCATCGAACAGCTTGCCGGAGACATCACGCCCAACGCCACTGACATGCAGCGGCTTGCGACTGCTTTCAACCGTCAAACCCTGACCAACACCGAGGGCGGCACGGACAAGGAGCAGTGGCGCGTGGCGGCCGTGATGGATCGTGTGGAAACACTTGGCTCCGTATGGCTCGGCCTAACTGTAACTTGCGCCCGCTGTCATAACCACAAGTACGACCAGCTTACGCAAAAGGAGTACTACCAGTTCTTCGCATATTTCAACAATGGTGACGAGACAAGTGCCAGCGTCCCGCGATCGAAGAAGGAACACGACGCATGGCGAGCCACCAAAATGAAGCATGATGCGGAAGTAAAGGGCCTACAACAACAGCTCGCTTCTCGCAGGCAAAAGTTGCAGAGACAACTGACCGAGCTTGAGAAACAGATCAAAGAAAAATTAGCGGCACGCCAGGACATGCCAGAGGCATTTCACTCGTTAGATCATGCATACCCCCAAGGACCCGAAGGCGTCGTTTTCAAGAAACAAAAGGATGGCTCATTGTTGGCAACGGGAACCAACCCGGCCAAAGCGAAATACACGCTGGAATTCCGCCCCGGTGAAAAAGCAATCACCGGTTTGCGTATTGACGTGTTGCCTGATGATTCGCTTGGGAAGAAAGGTCCAGGCCGCACGCCACATGGTAATTTTGTGCTGAATGATGTGCGGGTTTATGCGACGGACCAACCGAAATTCGATACCAAACGGGACCGCGTAGGGTTGCAATCGGCAAAAGCGAATTATTCGCAGAAAGATTGGCCAGCCAAGAATTCAATTGATGGCAAGATTGGTGAAGGAAGTAAGGGCACCGGCTGGGCAGTTGGCAACGAATATGGGAAACCTCACCAACTGGTAATTTCCTTTTCCAAGACGATCCCGCTAAAAAACACCACTAGACTACAGGTGGTTCTGGATCAGCAATACGGCTCACAACATACCATCGGACGGTTTCGCATTAATGCTCGCACGGGGCGAGCACCGGGGGATGGAATCCCTGACGTTATCGTCAAAATCCTTGCAGTGGACTCTGCCAAGCGCGACCAAAAAATGCATGAAGCCTTGCTAAACCATTTCGTTGCGGCCGACGCGGAGGCAAAGCGGCTGCAGGCGGAATTGAAAAAGCCTGAGCCCAATCCGCCAGTAATGAGCGTGCGAGTGATCGGGCAACGCACCAACAACCCACGCACCACCCACGTGCTGAATCGCGGCGAATTCAAGCAGCCGAAGGAAAAGGTTTTGGCCACCTCACCCACCACATTGCCCAGTATCACAAATCGCGCACAAGGTGACCGCCTGGACCTCGCGCAATGGTTGGTCGATGGACGCAATCCATTGGTTCCGCGCGTGGTAATAAACCACATGTGGGCGAACCTGTTTGGCGAAGGCATTGTGCGCACACCGAACGACTTTGGTGTACGCGGCGAAGCACCCACACATCCGCATCTACTCGACTGGCTGGCATCGGAGTTTGTGCGACTCAAGTGGTCGCGAAAGGCGATGATCAAGCTGATTGTAACAAGCGCCACCTACCGACAGTCATCCGCACATCGACCGGCACTAGCCGAACGCGATCCCAACAACCTGTTGCTGCATCGGCAAAACCGTTTCCGGGTGGAGGCAGAAATCATCCGCGACCTCACCTTGGCCGCAAGCGGGCTGTTGTCGCGTAAAGTCGGCGGCCCCAGCGTCTACCCTCCCCTGCCCACCGGCGTGGCCGCAGTAAGTTATGCAAACAACTTCAAGTGGAACACCAGTAAGGGGGAAGATCGATACCGCCGCGGATTGTACACCTTTTTCAAACGCACCGCGCCACACCCGAACCTGCTAACTTTTGACTGCCCAGACAGCAATGTCACCTGTGTGAAACGCACGCGCTCCAACACTCCACTAGCTGCATTGGTGCTCTTGAACAACGAGGTATACACAGAAGCCGCCAAGTCCTTGGGGAATCGCATGCGGAAGGCAGACAAGTCTGATGCGGAAAGACTGAAGGCTGGGTTTCGGTTTTGCATCGCCCGCAACCCAAGCGCGAAGGAATTGGATAGCCTGAGTCAGCTGCTCGAAAAAGCCCGTTCCTGGTTTAAGGACAATGAAAAGGGAGCGCAGGAATTTGCCGGCGATGCCGAATCCAGCGCCTGGACAGCCACGGCGCGTGTGCTGCTTAACCTTGATGAATTTATCACCCGGGAATAACACATGAATCTGACCCCGCAGTCTCAAGTGATTCTGGGCGCCGCTGCACAATCGCGCCGCGATTTCCTAACCACCTCCGCCTGCGGGCTGGGGGGAGTAGCATTGTCGTCCATGCTGCTTGAGGACGGGCTACTTGGAGCAGAATACGTCAACCCCATGGCGCCGCGCCAGCCACACTTCGATCCGAAAGCCAAGGCGTGCATTTTTATTTTCATGGCAGGCGCACCTTCGCACCTGGACTTGTTCGACCCAAAACCGGTCCTCAACCAGCGTGCCGGACAAAAGCTTCCCAAGGAAATTTTGGACAAAGCGAGATTTGCATTCATTCAGCCGGCGACCGCGACACTGAAGGGCTCCAACCGCACCTTCAAGCCTCATGGACAGTGCGGCATGGAACTGAGTGATTATCTACCGCACATGGGCAAGGTAGCCGACGAGTTACTCCTGGTGCGATCCATGCACTCTGATGAGTTTAACCATCACCCTGGCCAACTGCTAATGCAATGCGGCGTGTCGCGCTTCGGGATGCCGACGATGGGGTCGTGGCTGACCTACGGGCTTGGGAGCACATCGCAAGACTTGCCGGGGTATGTGGTGCTAACCGCCGGCCGCGGCTCCAGCGGTGGAGCAACACTTTGGCAAAGCGGCTTCCTGCCATCAACATACGAAGGGGTTTTGTTTCGCAACAAAGGCGAGCCGGTGCTGAACCTCGACAACCCCAAGGGACTGCCACCGGAGTTGCAACGGCTAGGACTGGATGTATTGCGTCAAATTAACCAAGGCCGCTATGAGAAAATACGAGATCCTGAAATCGCCAGCCGCATCTCCAACTACGAGTTGGCCAGCCGCATGCAGGCAGCAGCACCAGAACTGATTGATCTATCGAAGGAAACCGAAGCTACCAAGAAATCCTACGGACTGGAACGTCCGGAACCCAAGGGCGGTGGCCGAGGCAAATCGGGGAACACGTATCGGGATTTTGCTAGAAACTGTTTACTGGCGCGGAGGATGGTTGAACGCGGGGTACGGTTCGTAAACATCGTCTACGCCTCATGGGATCACCACAGCAACCTTGACCCCGAACTACAATACAACGCTGGCGCAGTGGACCAGCCAATTGCGGCACTGATCACAGACCTCAAGCAGCGAGGATTGCTAGACAGCACCATGGTCGTCTGGGGTGCCGAGTTTGGCCGTACCCCACTTGGCGAGAACCGTGGCGGACGCTCCGCCAACACCGGCCGTGACCACCACCCCTTCTGCTTTTCCATGGCACTTGCTGGCGGCGGATTGAAAGGTGGCCAAATATACGGGGAAACCGATGATATTGGTTGGAGTGTTGAAGAAAATCCCGTTCACCCAAACGACCTTCATGCAACAATGCTCAATCAGTTCGGGATTGATCACGAACGCCTGATCTATCGTTTTCAGGGTCGCGATTTTCGGTTGACCGACGTAGCCGGAAAAGTCATTCCCGAATGGCTTGCCTGACGCACAAACCCATGCGTTGATGGGGCCGTGCGGGTTTTCTTCA
>CAZTTU010000096.1:0-9902 GCA_964616045.1 uncultured Verrucomicrobiota bacterium
CCAGCCCCTGATTCTCACGGATCGCGACAAACTCCATCTCCGGGGTAACAACCCCGCGTCGCGCATACCATAATTGCGTAACCGGGTGACTTTTACCTCGTAGTGGTTTTTGGATTCGATGACCGCAATCCACTGAACCCGCTTGACTATTTCGCTGTCCAGCATGATGCCCGTTGTCCTCTGGCCGAACAACACGGCCCGTGTATTCCTCGACATCATCGCGTCCAAAAATCCAATCGTAACGCAATGGAGGCAGTCCTCCTTTAACTGTTCCGGTATAACCTGAATCACCCCACAGTCCGCTAGTGTCGTACACTTTAATCGGATGATTATACTCCAATCCGCCAGCAACAGATCGGGTGGGGTGCAATTCAATTTGCCTCATAGGAACACGCACTCGGCTGCCCTCAACGTATATGCGAGTCGAATTAGATGCCAAACTACTTTTGTTAGGTTTAAGAGAAGGTCTTTGGGTGTCCATGATTAAAATGTTAGAACGAATCCTGGCAGTGCTTCTATTTTTCTTCAGCTATCCCCAGACTTGACTCGCGTAATTGTTGGCGTATTCGAGAAATCCGCGCATTGAGTGTCGGCCTCATCATATTAAAGTGCTTTCCTAGAGCCTCCAGGGTTGCAATTTCTCCAATTGGTTTATTCAGCAAGCCTTGAAGCTCTGCCGACATTAGGCCACTTTGACGAACCCAGAATGTTTCAAGTTCGGTTTCACTAGTACTTGCGCCTTCGAAAACCTTTTTCGCCCAACCCAAGGCCTGAATCAAATTTTCATTGCGCTTGGTCGCATCTTCCTCATTTGTCAGTGAATGTGCCATTCCCATCATTGCGCGATACCGAACAGCAGGGTCACCGCTTAGCTGACTTGAAATCTCCAGAACGCGACTGTACGCTTCTCGTGCCTTGACGTGGCGATTAGGATCTTCGAGAGTCATTTGAAGATGGCAATCACCGATGCGACCATATACCTGCAGGGTGACGTAGGGTGAAATTTTTCTGTTTGGTTTCAAAATTGTCTCAAGAATAGTAATAGCTTCATCAAATTTAGCACCATTGAGGACAGCCGTGTCACTCAGGGCAAATATGGCCTCAATTTTTATCGCCTCAGGACACGTTGCATCCTTGATCATCAGACTAAAATAATCCCTAGCATTATTAAAACTTCTCCGCGCCAAAGCAGCACGCCCAGCCATTAACGAAGCCCTGTATTTGAGGGTTATTGGGCAATTATGCATGTCTCGGACTTTTTGATAGGATTCTTCTGCTTTAACAAACTCCGCACGATTGAACAATTGATCAGCCATCCACATTTGTGCCCGAGCAGCTTCTGACGTGGCAGGGAATTGCTTAATGATATCGGAGTATATTGTCGTTGTCTTTGCGGGTGACTTGTTGAGGAAATGCAACCAACCCAAGTCAAATAAAATTTTTGCTCTCTCATTTGATGGAGCCTTTACATGCGTCATAAGCCAAACTTTGTATTGGCTAATTGCATTATCCCAATCCTGTTCCCGGATGTATGTTCCCGCCATTTCGAGTTCAGCTGCCCGCTTGAGGGTTGTGTCAGCAGGTAGTGTTTTTAGGAGCTGCCGTGCTGCACCAACACTGCCTCCCTGACTCTCAGCTCGGGCGAGCAGTAAAACTGCATTTTCATAATCCCTGCGATTTTGCTTATTTGCGTCCAGTTCTGAAAAAAGATGATGGGCATTTACGAGGAAAAGCGGTTTCTGGATAGCTTCCCGAATGGCGGCATAAAACATCAGGTACCTCACAGAACCCCTAAATTTCGACCCCGGAAAATTTGTCATGAAGTTGCGGCCGATTCTCAGTGTGTTCTTTATACTACCGGATCGCAAAGCTGATTCTATTGCCTTAAACTGAGACCGATCGCGTTCTGCGAGGCTGGTTAATTCGGTCGCTGCCTGGATGAAATTGGTACAGCTGTCCGCGTACCGCCGTTCCTGCCAAGCCCCCCAACCAAGACCAATTCGTGCATGTCCTGTAAAAGTCGATCCAATTGCTGATATGTATTGTTCACGCGACTTTGCCAGATTATTCGTTTGGGACAAGGGGTCTTCTGCGGCTACAGCCTGTTGATGTTTCACTAAGTAAACATCACCCAACGCAACTCGAAATGCAGCAAGGCTGTCCCCTTCAAGAACCTCTTGAGAGAGTTGTTGAAATCGTGTGATATTAAAGGTCGCACCATGACGGACGGTCAAATGTACGGCCAGCAGTAGACCGCGGCGACGCACCGCCCTTGGCATTCCCTCCTGTAGCAGAATTTGACAAATTTCAATGGCTTTACTGAAATCTCCCATCTTTTCGTGAATATGGATCATAAGCTCGACAGCTTGAGCTGCCCGTAGCTGAGGCATCCGGTTTTCCGTGGTGTGCAGAAGTTCAGTGAGTAGACGCAGTGACTTTGCGTATTTTTTTTGGGCGATTAAGGCACGAGAAAGTTGCATCTGATGGCGCCAATGATCCTGGTCAGCTAGGTCAATGGCGCTTAGCATATCAAGTATACGAGTTGCGTTTTCATAAAGGTTTTGCCTCAAAAGCGCTTCTGCCAGAATAAGATTCCCTTGAGTAACCAGCCCGGATTTTTCCGATCCCAAAACATGTTGCTGAAAAGGGGCTTCAGCAGGCTGAAGCAACTCCACCACCTTGGGCCAATCCTCAAGATGGGCATACGCCATTGCTTCAGATACATTTGCCGCAACATGACGGTCCGATTTCGGCACATTCGCAAAAAGTTGTGCTGCCACCCTGTAAAGACTCTCATTTTTTGATGCACTCTCGGCTTCTCGATACCGACATTCGGCCATCCAAAATCTATACTCTGCCGCCAAAAGCCCCGATGACTTTTCAGCATTTTTCAATTCATTAAAGCAATCACGATATTGTTTTAGCCGGAAGAGTGCCTGCGCCCGCAACAGGATCGCCATGTTGCGTTGAGGCGAATCCGGATTATCCCTAATAAATTCTTGAAGCCAATTAGCTGCCGTTTCCCACTGTTCTGCGCGGAAACAACGCTGGGCGCCTTGGAAGAGTGTTGTGCTCCGGCGGGCATTAATCTCGTCTATTGCACCAAGCACGAAACCGTGACACAGGAAGAATATAAATGTTATAATGAGAGTACGCATTCGCTATTACGATGTCAGGTTCTCTTTTTCACAGAAAAAATGCTATCCAAAAAAACACCTGTATAGCTATTCCCTTCAGCAGCTATTTGCATCGGTGTTCCCTCGGCAATAAGTCGACCGCCAGCAACACCGCCCTCGGGTCCCAGGTCAATGACCCAATCAGCGCACTTGATTACGTCAAGGTTGTGTTCGATCACAACCAATGTGTTGCCTGTGTTTCTCAACTTGAAGAATACATCGAGCAGTCGTGACACATCATGAAAATGAAGCCCGGTAGTTGGTTCATCCAGGATATATAGCGTTCGACCAGTCGAACGCCGACTTAGCTCGGAGGCTAACTTGATGCGTTGCGCTTCTCCGCCGCTCAGGGTTGTCGCAGCCTGGCCAAGATGGATGTAGCCAAGGCCAACCTCTGATAATGTAGCGCAGATATTCAGGATTTGCGGCACAGCTCGAAAAAATGTCGCTGCCTCATCTACCGTGAGGTCAAGCACATCGGCAATATTTAGTCCTTTGTAGTTCACCTCCAAGGTTTCCCTGTTATATCGCCTTCCGGAACAGTCTTCACAGGTGACATATACCGATGGTAGAAAATGCATTTCTATCTTTATCAATCCATCTCCCTGACATTTTTCACATCGCCCACCCTTTACGTTGAAGCTGAATCTTCCCGGCCCGTATCCGCGAACTTTGGCCGCAGGAAGTTTAGCAAATAGATCGCGGATATGAGTAAAGGCTCCCGTATAGGTCGCCGGATTGCTGCGTGGTGTGCGTCCTATGGGTGACTGGTCAATGACGATCGCCTTGTCCAGGCTCTCGATTCCCTCAATGGATTCGTGCTTTCCTGGGCGTTCCTTCGAACCGTGCCATTTTCTGTATAGAGTCTTACGCAGAACATCGTCGACCAATGTGCTTTTGCCGGATCCGCTCACACCGGTGACACACGTTAGCGTACCAAGCGGAATGCGTACATCAATTTTTTGTAGGTTGTTTTCCTTTGCCCCCTTGATCTCCAGCCATCCTTTTTCGGCCACCGCCGTGTGGTGTTTAACGGGCGGGCTAATCATAAACTCGCCGCATAGATATCTGCCGGTGACGGACCTGGAGACACCCATAATATCCTTTACGGTTCCTTGCGCAACAAGTTCACCGCCATGAACACCCGCGCCAGGCCCTAAATCAATTACGTGATCCGCTTCTCGAATGGTTTCTTCATCGTGTTCAACGACTATCACCGTGTTGCCAAGGTCGCGCAGGCTCTTGAGCGTATCAAGCAACCGTTCGTTGTCGCGTTGATGCAAGCCGATACTCGGCTCATCTAGAATATAGATAACCCCAACAAGGCCTGCGCCAATCTGAGTAGCCAGGCGTATACGTTGAGCTTCCCCACCACTGAGCGTGCCACTTTCGCGGTTGAGAGACAGATAGCCAAGTCCCACATTGTGCAGGAAGGAGAGACGCAGGCGTATTTCCTTGAGCACTTCGTCGGCAATCTTCTGTTGCAGTTCAGTCAATTCAAGGCCATCCACAAAATCGCCCGCCTCATCGACGGTCAGGCCACAAACATCCATAATCGACAATCCATTGATGCGAATTTTGCGTCTACGCCCACGTCGTGGCATTATTTTTCGCACCTCGCCATTGCCCAGCGTGACAGCAAGAATTTCGGGCTTAAGTCGCCTTCCCTCGCAGGCGTCACAGGGCTGGCTGCTCATGAATGACTTTATGCGCTTTTTAGTAAACTCGCTCTCAGTCTCCTGAAACAACCGTTGCAGGTTCGGAATGACGCCTTCAAACGGACGAACGTTTTTGGTCGTCTTTCCGCCTCGCCAGAATTTGAACTCAATCTCTTCTTCCCCGGAACCATGCAGCAGCACCTGCCGAAATCCTTCAGTCAACTGCTCAAAGGGCACGCCCATGTCCTCACCGTAGTGGGCGGTCACCGTCCGAAGTAGTTTGTTGTAATAAATGATCATGCGCCTTCCGCCGCGTTTCCAGGGCGCAATGGCACCCTGATCAAGCGACTTGTCGGGCACCGGCACGATGAGTTCCTCATCAAAGACCAGTTTTTGACCCAACCCGTGGCAGGTGGAACATGCCCCAAAAGGGCTGTTGAAAGAAAAATGCTTTGGCGTGGGGGTGTCGTAGCTCCGGCCGGTGGCCACGCTGTACATACTCGTTGAATGCAGCGCCTCATCCCAGTTGGCTTTGTTCTTTTGGCCTGACGTCTGACTCAAGGCCAGCAGGCGGCCGTTGCCCCATTTTAGAGCGGTCTCAACCGAATCATTCAGGCGCGCGCGAATCCTGTTACCCATCACCAGCCGATCAACGATGACCTCGATATTGTGCTTCTTTCTGGAATCAAGCTTAACCCGTGTATTGGAAGCCAGCTCAACCAATTCCCCATCCACTCGCGCCCGCACAAAGCCCTCTCTGGCCATTCGTTCGATGACATCACGAAACTCCCCCTTCTGGTGTTGCACCACGGGCGCGGCCACCATCAAGCGGGTCTTTTCCGGGAGAGCTACAAGCTTGTCCACGATTTCCTCCGGCGTCTGCCGACTCATGGGTTCGCCACTTTCCGGACAATGCGGCTGGCCGATATGCGCGAACAGAAGGCGAAGATAGTCGTAAATTTCCGTGGTGGTGGCGATGATGGAGCGCGGGCTGGCCCCGGCACTGCGTTGCTCGATGGCGATTGTGGGTGACAAGCCCTCAATGTAATCCATGTCCGGCTTCTGGAGTTGGTCAAGAAATTGGCGGGCATAGGCCGAGAGGGACTCGACATACTTTCGCTGGCCCTCGGCGTAAATTGTGTCGAATGCGAGGGATGACTTACCTGATCCGCTCAAACCAGTGATAACCACAAGTTTATCCCGCGGTATTTCCAGCGTGAGGTTTTTGAGATTATGCTCCCTTGCCCCGCCTATCCTTATGACATTGGCTGACATGAAAGAGGGAGAGGATATCCTGAGTCCGGCTGGAATCCAAGCCTGCCAGGAAGCTTAGCGGACATTAATCGGAGTATATTCTTCTACTACAATTCGAGGCGGATTACCCTCCAGCCTGAACACTGTCCGAGCCGCCGCCTCACCAACAACCTTATAGTTTGCCACCATACCAAGGACAATCCCCCTTCTCGCGGGTCGCAGGACCTGGCTGTAGACGTAGGCAACAAAACGTTCTTCATTCTCAAACCGAAGTAATGGCAACAGGCCGCGCGTCAGGGCCTCATACTGTTCCTCAGTCCTACCCCCGACATTTGCTGGCAGATAGTCACTTTCAGAACTCAACGCACCTACATTGAGCACATCCGAATAACTATTCCAGCGTTTGCCTCCTCGTGCATTGTTTATGTAGCCAACTGTCTTTTCCATGTCAGTTCCTGGAGAAACGTACATACCCCCGCCCAGAGGGATGCCTGTCATTGCGGCCGCCCACGCCGGGTATTGTGTCTGGTTAATCGACAGCAGGCCCCTCTGGAATTCTGATTCATCAGGGAAAACGTTAAATTCATCGGGGATCCAAATATCATATTTGGCGTAGTTTTGTTTATAAAGAAACTCAAAATTTGCCTTAACCAGTTTCGTGTTTGCTCTGTTTTCAATAGGACTGCAATACTCATGGTCTCCCAGTAATCCATATCGTGTCCGGGTGTGAACCCATTCTTTGAGAATCCGATCATCCGGATCGCTCAACGCGTTGTTTGTTAGTTCAATAACCGTATTAGTGGGTGCAGCCTTAAAGTATATTGTTTGCCACGGGGTTCCGCGGTGCACCCTGCCCAGGTCGCCAATGCCTTTTAGGTAGCCGCTTGAAGGAAAATCCCAGTTATTAAATCCGCTCACACCGGGATCCTTGTACGGGTGATTGTCAACCAAGGTAAGATTCGCGCCCACGTCTTTGCTGACATCCCAGGGTTCCGAACCGGGATTGGGCTGGCCCATGTTCGTGAAGGATGGCGGGGTTGGGGGCAGACCTGATGTTGTGTACACAAGCTGTTTCCTTGGCAGATCATCTGAACGTAAACTAGGATCGCGAACTCCGTTACAATAACGCTTATAATCAAGCCAGCGCCCGTTGAGTACAGGGTCATCCGCCTGCCAGCTGTATTCAACCGATTCGCCCCCGTAAGATTTTAGCAGCCCATTGGCTTTGTTTAATTCACCTCTTAGTTGAGTTAAGGTATATGCTCCTGGAAAATCAAATACGCACAGCGCCAGTTGATAACGAGAACTGGGATTTGCCCTCCATTTTATAACTGAACCCTTGGGATAATTTACCGGATGCCTTCCCTTGGAATTGTTCCAATTCCAGTTGAGCATGGTCCAGCCGGCAGGATTAAGGATTCTATGTTCACCACCGACCTTATATTGTTCTGATGTAAAAGCAGCAAATAAAGGTTCTGATTCCGGTCGGTCGCTGGCTCCCCCTGCCAAGTGACAAAAATAACGATCACCGTTATACCATATCTGCGTATCTTTAGGGTAAAATTTAGCAGCGGATGAAAAGCGGTCTCTAACCCTGAATGCATTATGGATTGAGCCATCGAAGTACGCCTTGAAATTAGGCCGATCATTATCATCAGTACCAGCCCTTGGGTCATTAAGCCTTAGTTCTGCGTGGTCTATAATCCGGCTTTTTTCAATAATTTGTCCGTTCGCGCCGTATTTCGGAGGGGTTTTAAGGGTAAGTGAAACAATTATTTTCCCTGCGCTGAGGGTCCACGGATGCAGCTCATATTCGTTGAAAAAGCGCAAAGGTTGCCCGTTATCGGCACGAGCCAATGTTATTGCTGGAAACTTGGCAACCCACAATCCGCTGGGGAATTTTCCTGCCGGGATTGGTCGGCTGCTCTCATTGTCAATGGGGACATTATTGATATTATCATACGGCAAAAAATAAGGCAGCACATCTGAGCGGTATGCCACCCCATCGTTTTTCATCATATCAAAATGGTGATCAAGGAGGAATTCTTCCCTCATATGGTCTCTATGGCCGCCAAACCTATTGAATACCGGATCTATGATTTCTTCAGTTCCATATATACTGACTGTCCCCGCACCCTCTGTTTTGATGCTGGCGTGAAGCTCCATTGGAACCGCGCCGTGCGATGGATCGAGCACCTCCACGGCAAACTGCATTTTTGGGGTAAAGCTCCTGTTGCTCATGGTGCATTCCATGATCCATTGAATGCTAAACTCGTTTATGGCCGGGGTGAGATTTCCTCCCCCCCAGCGTTTTTTTGCGCCAATGATGAGCGGCATGGTCTCGACGCCAACTGAATAATTTATTTGCGTTTTCCGGTCATCCGGTGCGGTGACCTTCGAGGACCCGAGGACCTGGATGGTTATATCCGCTGCATCCTGAGCAAAATTTTCCGGTTGGCCGGCAGCGCCAGCACTTGGAAGCAGGGTTATAGTGGTGATACTGGGGTCCGGGTTATTTTCCACACGATAGATTTCGCCTTCAGTGTATGCCAATTGTCCTGCAAGACCCGCACCGGAGAGCATAATCTCATCGCCTACATTCAGGCCATGGGCCGGCCCCGGATCAATCCCGGGTTGACCTGCCTTTACGGTGCAATTTTCAATTTCTCTTTTTACCGACCTTCCGCCTGCAGGCTCCTGAAGGAAGGATGTATACGGCTCCTTGGTGAAATTCTGGATTATATCATATTCAGATTCCGGGGTGCTTTTCCCGAAAAACGGCCGGAATACGGTCGGGTAAATATCGCGCGAATACACGTCCACTATATTTGCAGCCACCTGGAGAATGCGCTCCACTTCAGGTGAATATTGTAAATAATATTCATTCCGTGGATCAGCCATAGCATCGCCTTCAATAAATTCATCAATCTCCAACAATTGCTTTGCAAGCTCATCATCCTCAAGGGCTCGTAGATTTTCGGTTTTGATATTGAACATGGGCCGACCCAAATATGGATTATCCGCCCTGGTTGAAACGATTAACGGCGAAATAGCCGGCATGCCTTTTGCCTTCGCCCGGGCCTTAAATAATCGCGCTGCCACCTCTTCAAACATCTCTGTCGACCGGTCGAGCCGATAAGTTCGCGGCGCACTACTCACTAAGGCATCAATAGTAAGGTTGCCGGCTGCCCACCAGTGGGGTTTTGGCGGTTTGGACCTGGAATCTGATTTGTGGTCCCGTCTGGCCGCGAACACTCGGCGATTGGGGTCACTTGGCAGGAATACCCGATCTCCATAAGAATATTCCTTAAAAGGCTTCCATTCAAACGTTTCTACTGAGGGAGTAGCCGAGAGTTCCATCGGGTTAAAGAATTCCTCCTCGTTAATATCATCATCAGGATTCGGGTCAGCCTGATATTCCCAATATAATTCAATTTTTCCTGGGGTGTCTTCAGATGTGTTTTTAATATAAAATACGTCAGATGTGCGAATTGTCCTGTTGGCATCATTCCCAAAAGCCTCCCTTACCATCGGCACAGAATAAGTTGAGCTGTAAAGATTGACCCTGGTTCCATTGGGCCAGCCACTCCAGTTGGGGTTGGTTGGATGTCTAACAGTAAAGGCAGTATATCCGCCGCCCACACCCAATCCCACATCCACAATATCGGCAATGAGATTATCGCGGTATTGGTTGAGGTTCAGGCGGTCCTTAAGCGCCGGCTGTTTGATTGTGCTGACTGAACCGGCCAGTTCATAGAAGGCATTGGTGGATGCTTTCGCCAGTTCGTCAGTAAATTTTCCGTAATAAAATTCC
>CAZTTU010000097.1:0-9901 GCA_964616045.1 uncultured Verrucomicrobiota bacterium
TGATGCGATTGAGGTACAGTGGCCCAATGGCAAGACCTCGCGCGTGGAAAATCCAACCATCGACCAATATCACTTTGTCAGGCCCTAACTAGACGGATAAGTTAGGCATGTCACAAACTCGTGCGCACCAGGTCATCGAAGTGTTTTAACCTTGCGACAGTTTCAATCAAAACAGAATGGAGGCAATTTAGAAAGTCACCCGCTTGAATTGTCACCTTGGCGCGCGGCTGGTGTGTCGGGAATTCTGACCACGCATGGGCCAAGGGCTTTTGGCAGGGCCTTTGCTGCTGCTGGCAAAGGCATAGACCTTCCTGTCATGCGACCCAACATAGATCGTGCCGTCAGGACCGATGGCGGGGGAGGAACACACAGCCTGTCCCGTCTCATATTCCCACTTTTGGACTCCTGTTTTTCCGTCAAAGGCGTATAATCTCCAATCCCAGGAACCGATATATACGGTACCATCAACGCCAACCGCCGGGCTGGAGGTTACCCAGGTTACCCCATCGTTCTTTTTAGCAAGCTCGGTTTTTTTTGCCCCAGTTCCTCCATTCAAGGCGTAAATATTCCCGTCATGTGCTCCAATGAAGACGGTGCCGTCGACCCCAATTGAAGGGGAGCATTCTACTCCGGCTTGTAGCCCGAGCCGATTGCCTCCTGTTATGAACTCCCATTTTTTTGCCCCAGTTTCTCCATTCAAGGCATAAACTTTTTTATCAATCGATCCTATGTAGACGGTGCCATCTGCCCCGATCGCCGGAGAGGAAGTAACCCAATGACCTGTTTCAAACTCCCATTTCGTTTCGCCAGTCTTTCCGTCCAGGGCATAAATCTTATTGTCGTGAGCACCGAAATACACCATCTCATTGATTCCGATGGCAGGGGAAGAGTTCACCAGATCTCCAGCCAGAAACTCCCATTTCTTAGCACCCGTCACCCCATCCAATGCGTAGATTTTTTTGTCCATTGACCCGACGTAAACAGTACCATCAGATCCAATTGCCGGAGAAGAGCGGACAATGCCTCCGGTTTCGAATTCCCATTTTTTTGCTCCGGTCTTTCCATCCAGCGCATAAAATTTTCTGTCCCGTGCTCCAACATAAACGGTGCCATCGGCTCCGATTGCCGGGGAGGAATATATCCCGGATAGTACTCCTGTATTGCCCGCTTCGAACTCCCATTCTTTGACTCCGGTTTTCCCGTCCAATGCATAGACCTTATTATCCATTGACCCGATATAAACAGTTCCTTCAGGTCCAATTGCCGGCGAGGAAATGACGGCATTTCCTGTTTCAAATATCCAGATAACTGTTCCGGGTTTTTTGGCAGGCAGATTGGATGAGGGAACAGGCGGTTTCTTGCCGGTGAGAGGTGATTGTTTTTCGCTGCAACCCACTGCCAAAGCAAGGCCAATAAACATGAGGACCAGAGGATTCATGTCCGGATTCAATACACCACCAATCGCCACAGGCAAAGCGAATCTAGTAACGTTGTCGCACCCAGTTCAGTTTACTTGAAGGATGTAGTCCTTCAACTTGTGCCATTATTGTTCGTTTGTGCATCAGGATCGATAAGATCCATGATTTTGCCTTTCATTTGCAATCCCAAGCGAAGCATTGGCATCGACCACGATCTGCCCTACATTCTGCTCGTGAAGGATCAGGATATCAACAAAGTGGCATTAATTGCCGGCGCGTTGATGATCATAATTGTCGTTGTAACACAGTGGGGAAGTATCACTTCCCTGGTGAAATCACCCGCATCCCCCGAGAATCTTAAGTCACCTAAAACCCAAGCCCCTTCAACTCCCATCATCCACACCAACAATGCTCTCCCCTCAAAAAAGCTTATCCTGCCCCCCGATCAACGTTCCTTTCCTGAACGTATTGCCAGCGGGGAAAAATTATCCCTTCAATTTTGCTCAACTTGCCATGTGCGCCCGACTCCGGATGCGCTGGCACAGAAAAATTGGAGTCAAATACTCCCGCACATGGCTGCATGGGTAGGAGTAGAGACACCTGAGGAAGGATTGCTTAACCCAACTGGGTTTGAACGGGTTTTGGCGGCAGGCATTTACCCAACCAAACCGATGATGTCGGTTCGTGACTGGAAGGATGTAGTCGATTATTACGTTCAAACATCCCCGAAACAATTGCCAGCGACCAACCCTCAGGTCTCAAAAAATCTGAGCCTGTTTGAGACATTCAAGCCTGAAAGAAAATTTGACGCCGCGGTTATGACCGTACGAGTGAATCATTCGAAGGGCGGACTTTGGGTGGTGCATGAGGCTTCGGATAAAATATACCGGCTTGATTCCAAATACAAATGGTTGCCGAAGCCAAGGCAGCTTACCTCCTCGCCTGCCACACTCGTTCCCACCCAGAGCGGAATTCTTGTGCCACTGATCGGCACCTTTTTCCCCTCCTTTGTTCCTCAAGGCTCATTGGGGCTTCTCAAAGAGGATGAAATCAAACCGCTTACCGGCATTTTGCATCGACCCACTGATGTGCTTCCCGTGGACCTGAATCAGGATGGCCGTGAAGATCTGGTTGTTACCGAGCACGGCCACTTGCTCGGGAGTGTTTTCTGGCTGGAAAAAACCAACGACGGCTATAAACGGCATGCTCTGCTGGATTTGCCGGGCGGTCTAAATGTCGCAAGCGGGAATTTCAATGATGATGACATCCCGGATCTTGTCATTCTCACGGGCCAAGCGCGCGAAGGTGTTCACCTGTTCCTCAGTGCGAGTCCAGGCAAATTTGAGCACCGCATGATCCTCATGCGCCAGCCTGCCTGGGGCTATTCGCATATCGAGGTGGTGGATTTCAACAAGGACGGTCATCCTGATTTACTGATTACCAATGGCGACAACGGTGAACTCGATAATTTTCCACCTAAACCCTATAACGGTGTTCGGCTACATCTTAATAATGGGGAAAATTATTTTAATGAGGCCTTCTTCTTCCCCCAATATGGCGCCTACCGGGCCGTGGCCGAGGATTTTGATGGCGATGGCGATCTCGACATCGCCTCCATCGCCTTCTTTGGTAAGCACGACCTCTCGCCGGATACGGGTTTTGTTTACCTGCGACAGGAAAAACCAATGGAATTTACCGCCCATACTCTTGCGGCCTCACGTAGTGGTCGTTGGCTTACGATGGATGCGGGTGATATTGATAAGGATGGTGACATCGACATTGCCTTAGGCTCGTACAATGCAGGGCCAAAGCCCGGGGGCATTTCTCAGAAATTCCACGAGCAATGGCAGGCAAATCCCATACCTGTTATCATTCTGAAAAACCGCACCAAATAACCTGCTCAATCGATTGAAGTAAGACAAAATGCTGTGAACTCAGCGCGCATCCAAGTGACAGATTCAATTCAGATGATGACAGTGAAAAATCACTCTATCCCAGAAAGAGCCCCCTTGATGGCTTATTCACATTTTACACACATTTTTTCTGGTCAACCTACTCAATCACGTTATACGGTTACCCAACTCAACATTCCCTGCTTTTCAGGGTTTTTAATGAGTTAAAAACATTGATAAGCATAATCCATAACCAACCTGGAGAAACAAACCTACATGAAGAAATATCTTATTACGCTGGCCGCAATGGCTTTGGCCGTCGGTGGTTCCATCAATTTTGCAGGATGCAGTGGGGGCCCGGCTGAGGATCCCAATGCTCTTGGAGAATCTACAAATGCGCCACCATCTGGAATGAGCGATGAGCAAAAGAAAATGGCCAAGGAAAAAGGCTTCGATATTGGCAACGAGAATACTGGTGAAGGCACTGGAAAGGCCCCTGAGTAAGTAATTTGTACAACCCTTTCTCAGCTACCAGAGAAAAAATCATACGCCGCGCACTCAGCACGGCGTTTTTTTATGGTTTCATCGCGTGACAGGCCGAGCTCTGGTTTTCTATTGGTTCCACTATATCCCAGTAAATCCGAATCCGGGATGGCAAATGGAATGTGAGTGGTTAGGGACACTTGATAATCTCTAGCACCAAAAAAAAGGTGCCGCCCGGAGGGACGGCACCTTGTGATTAATATTTTCTTTCAGGCTTACCTGTTAAACTCGCCGCCTCCGGATGGGTTTGGTCCGTCCTGAGCTGGTCGCAATACCGTGATGTTCAGGCCACTCGCGATGCAATCGCCTTCGGCACGGGTCTTCTTTGCCATGTGCAACTGGTCGTTGAACTCACTCGCGGAACCTTGGGCTGTGGCTCCACCAGATGTTACCCAGTTGGCTTCGTCCGCACCCAATCCGGTTACGCTGAAGGCTGAACTGCCTGGGCCGTAAAATTTGGCATCAAACGTTGCGTTCTCACCAGCACCCCGGCCACGTAGCTGAGCTTGGTATCCCCAATAACCCCACCATGCGCGATTAGAGCCACCGTTTTGAACATACCTCCAGTGGTCCCTGTTACCATTACGGCCCTGGTTATCTGCGTTAACATTACCGTTATCCCTATAGTAATCGGTGCGATCTCTCCAGCTTGCCGACCAAATATTGCGGGTAAGGGCCTGCACGGTCTCGGGTGCCTTCACATCACCTCCCATGGAGTAGGCATAGCTAAAGAGCCGTTCGTGATGGTTGCCCACCTTGTTCCACTGCTGATCAAACGTCTTGATGTTATGGCGACGCTGGAATGCCATCACCTTCTGATCCAACGGTGAGCCAAGTGCCCCGTAGCTAACCAGACTTTTCTTCAGGGAGTAGGCGTTAATCACCTGCCGCATCTCGAAGGGATCGTGCCAGTCTCCATAACCCAGTGCCCTGGCAAAGTTATTTCCGTCACCATCTCCAATCATACTGGAAAGCTGGATTTGGGCACCGTCAGTTTCTTGCGAGAAATCCTCCCAAGCCTTGGCTATTTGGCCAAGATTACTGGCACATTTCATACGGTTGGCCTTGTTTTTTGCCTTGGCCAGAACTGGCAGTAACATGCTGGCCAAGATGCCAATAATGGCAATCACCACCAGCAACTCGATCAGAGTAAATGCTTTTTTATTCATGGTTTTTCCTATCTTTAGGTTGGTTTAGGGATATCGGCTGGGGCAAATACCACACACCGAGTTTCCAATTGATTCCTCTTTAGCAAATAATATGCCGAAAACGAGCAGAGTAAAATACCAATGAAAAATAGGGGTTTACCCTGTTTTTCGATGTTCCCATGATAAACGAACAGTTTTTGCGCGCGTAATATACAATGAGTTTGCGTGGAAATTACGCGCGAAATTCACGCAACAACCCTTGTTGAGTAAACTAAAGGACTGGAAATCCAAGTTGACTGTATTGATATACAGCGCTCTCAGTTATTTTTTGGCTCACAAGTAAAAAATGGACGACTGTCGGCATTGACAGATATTTAGGCCGCGTTTCATTGGGCCATATTCAATGTCGGCAAATTCGCTTTATGGGCGCAGCTTTTTCTGGTATTCGCATCCCTTGTGGATAATTCACCCAACACGCGCCCCGGCTTGGTCCCGGCATTAGCTGCTGCTGCTGTGTTGCTGGTGGTGCTCACCGTGCTGTTCTATCCTGTCTTTAGTGGCGTGGAAGTTCTCCAAACTGAGGGACGCACAGTTGGTGAATGGGATCAACACTTCACAGAAGGATCTTGGAATTCCAAAGCCGGCTTGGGTGTTCCCACAGGCCACACGCCACCGGGATTCACCGCTTTGTTTGAGAAGCTTTGCCGGCTCACTCCGGATCCCGCCGCGAACTTTGCCAACTACTATCCGCCGGCATGCCTGTTCCTGCTGGGTATGGCGGCGTGGTTGTGTTTTCGCCAGCTTGATTGCAGCAGCCTCATTTGCGGCATTGGCGCGGTGGCCGCAGCGCTCAACGGCGTTTTTTTCTCGCGCGCGGTGGAATTCTCCGGCGGGTTGGCTGTGGCCGGCGCGGCGCTGTTTGTGGCGCTGGCCATGATCCTTCGGCCGCGGCTGGATTGGCCCGGGACATTGATTGCCGGGCTGGCCTTGGGGGTGGGCATTCTGGAAATCGGCTTCCACGGAGTGATACTGGCTGGCGCCATGTTGGTGATGGCACTCGCATTGCCCCCGGCTGATGGAGCAAACCGGTTTGCGCCGAAACGCTTGAAGGCCATCGGTCTCATCCCGATTGCGGCGGCGGCGGTGGCGTGGCCAGTTTTGACCTCGCACGAACTCATTAGCTACTCCCCTCTCTTTGCTCTTTCCATTTCCCTTAAACCGGAGGATTTACTCACCATCCCTGCAGCGGGACTCTTCGGCCACCGTGCGGATGTCCTGGATAGTTCTTTTCACTGGGGCACGAGAGGCGGCAGCAGCATGCATGCGGGTATGTTGGTGTTGCTGGTGACGGTCTGGGCATTGGCAAATGCCTTTCGAAAATCTCACCCCTTTCCCAGCATCGATCGCGCCCGCATCACGTTCTTTGGAGCATGTGCACTTGTGATGCTTTTGGGAGCATTGTTTTCCATTCATCTGCTCACCTTGTTCAGCGTGGTCTTGCTCGTGCTGTTTGCCCTGGGTTTGAAGGGAATGGATATCTGGCACGGTAGCAAGGATCATGAAAAAACCCGCGCCTTTGGCAGCGGAGGCTTTAACTCTGCCTGGCGCATCGGGTCCCTGGTGGCACTTGTGCTGGCAACCCTCGGGTACACTCTTTACTTCAATCGCACCGAAGAACTGGCCGAGTGGCTCATGAAGAAATTACCGGGCGTATCACCTGGGGTTGTTACCGATACTGCCTTTGCCAGCTCAAGCCAGGCAGGGTGGACCGTGCTGTTTCTTTTTCTGTCGATAGTGGTGCTCACGACGTGCAGCATGTTGAAATGGAACCGAACGTCCCGCACCCTTGGCCTACTGTCAATCGGCCTTTTGCTTACGCTGGACTTGGGCCGCTCAGGCAAACCGTTTCTACGCTTCGACACGCTCGAAACACATTATCCGGCGTCAAATCCATTAACCGAAACATTGAAAAGCCGTTCTACAGTCGGACGGCTGGCTTTGCTGAATCATTACTGGTCTCTTAATGGAACCCCCTTGGATCGATTCGTGATTGATCAATTTCTCGCGCCCATACCCCCAGACACTTCCAGCTCCGACGAACGCCGCAAGAAACTCGCATTGGAATTTTTTCAGGCCATGGAGGACTGTCGTTCTGCTGCGGATGTGCAACAGTTCATCCTGCTGGCAAATTTGGCCCTTAACCCACAGCAAGCTTCGACCGCAGATCAGACGCTCAACAAGTTGAAGAACTCCCCCGGTGGTCAGCAGTTTATTGAAGGCAAAGATGATGAGACTCTCGTGCCCTTTTTTGCGGAAACTAGCACCAGCCGGCTCGCACAGCTGAGGTCTCGTGAAATAATCCAGGAACTTGGCAAGACTTATAATCAAGGCTGGAGCCGCCATATATTGCCTCATCAAGGCATTGCGCGCGCGAGGGTGGCGGACTTCATACCGATGCCGAACATTGTAGAAGGTGATGATCGGGAAACCAATCGGCGCGAAGCATTGCGACGGCTAATACGTCAATGGGAGCTTTCCAGCACTCGCTATTTTCTTTGTCACGGAGCCAACCAGAATCTCAGCAAACAAATCCAGGCACAATACGGTGGCCTGATATTGCCTACCTACCGCAACGCCTTGGATCTGGTTTTGGATCCGATCCAACGGCGTTTCGACTCCCTGCAGTCCTTTCAATTGAGTCAGTCATCCCTCGCGAAGAAAAACAGCACCACCAACAACACCGTGGAATTGGTGGAATTTTCCGGAGCCTTGCCCCGCGCCAAGCTCTTTGCTGATTGGCGGCAGGGCGTAGATCAAAATTCCACGACCGATACTCTGTTCAGTCCCGGCTACGATCCGCACATGCAGGTGATTATTCGGCAAACAGGGTTGCCAAAGCCGGAAATGCCTTCGCAAACCTCCCGCTTGCCTGCGGTGAAATTTGTTGAAGACAATGGTACCCATGTGGAGCTGAAAATACCCCCTACAAATTATTCGGCAATGCTTCTGTTAAATGACCGATATGATCCAAACTGGAACGTAACCATAGATGGGCAGCCCGCCACCTTGCTTCAAGCCAACAACCATGCACGCGCTGTGCATCTGCACTCATCGGCAAAAACCCGCACTGTGATCTTCAGTTACCACGCTCCAACCCTCCCCATAGTTCCGACTATTGCGGCATTGGCCATTGGCCTTCTTGTCGCTGGTTTCGGATCAAAGCGTCAGGTTACATCAAAAGAAACCAAGCCCGATGAGAACTTGATCGGCAAAGATAAAAGAGACTAGAATTTCAGCGTTGTTTGATACGTCAAATCCCATCAGTGACCAATGAATAACCTGAAACCACTTGGCACTTCCCGTCGGGAAGCGTTGCGCACGGCAGCCTGCGGTTTTGGCGGGCTGGCACTGGGCGCAATGGCGCATCGGGCGGCGGCGGTGACCAATCCACTGGCACCGAAGCTCGCACACCACAGCCCCAAGGCCAAGCGCGTGATTTTTCTTTTCATGGCCGGCGGAGTGAGCCATGTGGATTCCTACGACTACAAGCCCCGGCTCTTTAGTGATGATGGCAGGATGGTGCGCTTTGACGACGCGCGCACACTGGCCAAGACACGCAAGATTGTTGAGCACCGGGTCAAGAAACCGCTTTGGGACTTCAATAACTACGGCCAGTGCGGTCTGCCTGTGAGCGATCTTTTTCCGCTGACCGCCAAGCACGCCGATGATCTGTGTATGCTCAAGGGCATGAGCACCAACGGCGTGGCGCATGGACCGAGCACACTCTTTCTGCACACCGGCACCATCAACCATATCTGGCCAAGCATGGGTTCGTGGGTGAATTACGGTCTGGGCACGGAGAATGAAAACCTGCCGGGCTTCGTGAGCATCGGGCCCTCGATGGGCAATGGCGGCCCGCGCAATTATGGAAACTCATTTTTGCCGGCAGCCTATCAGGGCACGGCAGTCGGGCGCGCGGGCATTGAAGCCAAGGATGCCACCATCAAGAACATCACCTCGCCGGGGGTAGACACAACTGAGCAGCGAAAGAAGTTTGAGCTGCTGCGCAAGCTGAATGCCGAACAGGCCGCGCGGTCGCCGGGTGATGATGAACTGGAGGCTGTGATTGGATCCTTTGAATTGGCCTGGCGCATGCAAAACAACATGCCGGGGATTCTCGATCTGTCTCTGGAAAGCGCAAAGACGCGGGAGATGTATGGCATCGACCAGAAGAAAACGGATAATTATGGCCGTTACTGCCTGATGGCCCGGCGCTTGAGCGAAGCCGGTGTGCGCTACGTTCAGGTCAACTACACGGACAACGGAAATAATCCCTCCTGGGACCAGCATTCCAACCTGCCCAAACACATGGAGCATGCCCAGGCGACTGACCAGCCGGTGGCCGCGCTCCTGCAGGACCTCAAGCAGCGCGGTCTGCTTGATGACACCATCGTCTGGTGGGGCAGCGAATTTGGCCGCACCCCCTACGCGCAAAACAAGGGTACCGGGCGCGACCACAACCCGGATGGCTTCACAACCTGGCTTGCCGGCGGCGGCTTCAAGCCCGGTTTCTCCCATGGCAACACCGACGAGTACGGCCACCACGCCGTGGAGGGCAAGGTGCACATGCATGACCTCCATGCCACCATCCTGCATCAGCTGGGATTAAACCACGAGAAACTCACCTACCGCTACGACGGTCGTGACTTCCGCCTGACCGACGTGCACGGCCACGTGGTGAAGGAAATTCTGGCTTAGGTGATGTGTGCTCCCTGCGTTTCCACATAGACAGCGTAGAGTGACTGACTGCCGGTCATGAAGAGGCGGTTGCGCTTGGTGCCGCCGAAGCAGACGTTGCTGCAGATTTCCGGCAGCAGCACCTGGCCGATGCGTTTGCCTT
>CAZTTU010000098.1:0-9754 GCA_964616045.1 uncultured Verrucomicrobiota bacterium
TGCCAGTGCTGCCAAGTCTGGCAGTGGGTGAGCGAAGGGTCAAGCGGTGAAGAAACAGCCTCAGTGGAGGGCGCTGGGCTTGGATTGGATTATGCTTCTCAGATTCTGAAGATTTTTTTTCAAGTTATTGATGTGCGTTTTGTCCTTCAACACCACATGTTTAGCAAAGCTGTTTGACACATTATCGAGTTCCTTCTCGCGAATGATAAGACAGTATTTACTGTTCACCATAATACCGAGCAATTCACCCGTTCGGCTGATAACAATGTCCCCCTTGCCGGGGTTCATGCGCTTGCTGAAGAGGCCACCAAGGAAAGGCTTGTCCACGTGCACATAGTTGGGAAGCTTGGGGTCAACTTTGAATTTAACCACCCCGTACTCTTCACCGTTGTGAATGATGACGGCCTCCGGGTAATCCTGTGGGCGCTTGGCAAGCGGGTAGGTCTTATTAATATTCAGGAAATTCTTGCCCTGACTGTCCTTATGTAGGGGCACGGCCACGATACGAGGATCGTTTTTCAGGAAACCGAGCCAGTGGACGGGGACTTTTTTCTCATTGCGAAGGAATACACCGTCAGCCTTTTCCCAGTTGGCATTGCCTTGCGGGCCAAGTGCAAAGGGAGATTGATCGGCATGGAGCAAAGCGTAGAGGTATTTTTCGCCCTGCACCAGGATCGGCTGGGAAGTCTTCCTGATTTGCCGAGGAGCGGCTTTGGGTTTGCCGTTCACATAGATTATGCCCGCTTTGTTGCGTGACAGCTGCATCAGCAGCGGTACCCTGTTGGCGATAAATTCGTTGAAGAGTTTGTTTGGGCTCTGGGGGATGGCCTCGGCGGCTTTGACCACTTCTTTCAAGGTGCGTGCAGTGTTGAAATCGGCACTCTTGGCAACTTTCTTGATGTCATCAGTCAGCACCTTGTTCTGCTTGAGCACATGGTCACGCTCCTCCTTGGCGGCTTTGGCTTGGGTGGTGGCTGCGACAACGGTCTTCTCAGCCTTTACGGCTCGCTCCTGCTGTTGGCGGGCTTCGGTTGTGGCCACGGCGGTGCGTTGGCGCTCCTCGCCCACTTTCACGACAAGATCCTTCACCTGGGTTTCTGCCTGAGTCTTGGCGGTGAGTGCTACATCACGCTCCTTGGTGAGGTTGGCTTTCTCCTTCTTGAGATCACCCACGGTCCCAGTGGCGGCCTGTAGCTGCTGCCGGGTGACCAGCAGGTTATTGGAGGTATTCTTTAATTCCGTGTTCAAGCCGACGATCCGGGTGTTGGCAGCCCGCATGTTGTTGGCCGCGGTATTCAAGTTGCCGGTTAGAGTTTCGTTTTCCTTGGTCAATCGTCCGTTATCATTATTCAATTCTTCCTTGTCATTACGTAGCTTGGTGATCACGGCTTCCTTGTCATTGCGTAGATTAGTGATCTCGGTTTTGAAATTGTTTTCCATGTCGCCAATCTGGCCAGTGAGATTGCCAATCTGGCCAGTTAGGTTGCCGATTTTCCCTTCGAGATTGTTGACGGTATTGGTCAGCGAGGTGATTTTCTTGTCGCGATCTTCGAGCTCGTCCTTTATCCCACCTAAATCCTTGGCCTTCTGGTCCAATAGTTTCTGTTTCTCGATGGCATCCTTGAGGGCGATGAGGCGCTGTTTTTCGGTCTCGCTGAAGGCAGCATTGGTTTTGTCGAGTTCCCCCCTCAGGTTTTCTCTTTCGGCATTGACTTCGGCGAAGTTCTTTGCCTTATCCGCTTCGCCTTTTCTGCTGAAGGCAAGTTGGTCTGCCAGCAGCTGCGTTTCTTTATCCTTGGCCCGCATTTGCAAGCGGACGAACTGAAGTTCCTCGGCATGCTTGGCGTAGGTATCGGTGCCTCCACTGAGGTGTGCATTTTCCTTCTCCACCTTGTTCCACGGCGAGTCGTGAATCATGTGAAGCAGAAGAAAGTCGAGCAGGATTAACAGCAGTGTTTTATTCATGGCGATTAGGATTATTGTCAGATGGCGCTTTTTGGATCAGCCTCATGTGCTTCCTCCAGCAGTTGTTGGCGGGTGTCCCGCAAGTGTTTAATCTTTACAATAGCGACACAGGCAATGCCCATGATGTTGGACACGTAGGCCGAATAAGGTTTGGTAAACAAGCCGAGCATGATCAGGCCCAGTCCAAGCGCAGTGCCGGCGATGCCGATGTACAGGCCCAAGTCAAACAGGTTGTCCTCGTTCTCCAGAAGGCGCAGTTTTTGTTGCGGTGACTGGTCGCAATCGCGAATTTCCCTGATCTTATTCAAACAGGTCAGGTACACGATGATCTGCACGGCAAGGAACAGGGCGATCATGACGAGGTTGAAGATGGTGTCGTTTGTGTTACTGGTCGTGGCTGCAAGCATAGGTTTTTCCTCCAGGTTGTGTTCTTGATCTACTATCGGAAGTTTAACCGCCACATCGTACTCCGATGAAGCGGCTGATTCAAAAAGGATCGGTTCGCCGATGATGACCAGCAGGATCAACAACGCGAGGGTCGTGGCACGCCGGCGCCACCGGTAAAGGGCAACACTCCGAGAGTCAGCGAGGGTTATGGGGTTTAAAAGGGTGAACAGACGCAGCAGCAGCGCGCCACCAAGCGCCGTCAGCACCAAGCGCACTAGACCAGCCGTGCGGGGATAATTGAGGCTGAATGCGGCCATGGCAGCCATGGCGCTATCACTGCCGCGGGGACTGATGCGCTCGGTGCTCCGCACCAGGTGTAACATGGCACCCCGTCCGTGCCGCATGGAGCTTTCCAAGTCGCGGCCACCGTGCACGCCGTGTTTCATTAGGTAATCCACCACCTGCCGCAAGCCCTCGGGGGTACCTGGCCAAGTCACAGCGGTGTAGGTGATTGGGAAGGAGGTGATCTCCATTGGCAGTTTACCAAACTCGACCCATTCCCCGAGGGTGATATTATTGACACCCGCCACATGGTTGGTGGTATTGATCTCATCAAAATATTTCTCCAAGGGAAGCCCCTTTAATTCACCCGGCGCGATCACGTGCTCCTTCTCATCTCCCTCAAGCTTGTCGCTGTTGTTTCCGATGCTATGGAATGGCGGCAGCAGGGTCTGCACTAGGGCGATATGCGAGAGCCGGGAAAAGGTGTCCACATCCGGCATCAGGTTGGTTAGCCGCACCAACTGGTACATGTCCAGTCGGTCGGCCATCGTGCCCATGGCCATGTAAAACTGGTGGAGACCTGCCAGGTTTCTGGTTCTGCTCATCTCCACCACGGCAGGACTCATCCGGCCGAGCTTGTGGTGGTGGTGCAGCCAAGCGGTGAGGAGTATAACCGGGTAGTAATTTTCCAGCTTGGCAACTCCTGGCTTAACGGGTTTTCCCCCCTCGCGCGCCTTCCACACATGGAGAATATCGCTCACGCCCTCGGTAAGTTTTCCTCCAAGATCCCGCCGATACCGATTTTGGCCCTGAGGGGTCAACAGAAAGTCGGTGACCAACGGGGGCTTCCCAGCCTCCTCTAGACGCTTCTCAAGAGACGCCAGTATCTTGTCATCCTGTTCGCCAATCTGTTTTGCTGCCAGAACAGTCAAGCGCGCAGGATGCAAATACCGATTGTCCGGTTTCTGGGAACCATCGGGATTTTCGCCAAAATTAACCACCCGCTGGGCAAACTCAACCACACTTTCCTGTGCCGTGCCCGCCGCTTGCTTCACCACGGCCGGATGCTGCAATCCCCAATGAGCAGGGAAGAAAACCCCGGCCATTAGAAGCAGCAATCCCAAGGCACCATGAATGACCATCAGTCCCCCGACCGGCTTTTCACTGACTTGCGGTGTCTCTTCCATTACCTCACTGGAGGGGTCAGTACTCTTCAATTTCAACTTTACTTTCATCCACTTTTTACTGATGAACAGCTTTTTCCCCTTAAGAACAGACGGACCAACGCCAAGACATGTTCAGGTCGATTCTCCGCTCTCAAGATGTTCACAGCTTTTTCACAGCAGGTCAACCCCGGGTTGCCGACAAGGTGAACCGGATTTTCCAAGGAGATAAGGGTTTTCAGTGTTGCTAGGAAGACCAGTTACCTTGTGAGAAACGGGGGGCTTTTTGGCTGTGCATTTTGTCAGACTTGGCTTTACCTCGTGAAGAACCTTGATACTATTCCCGCCATGAAGATGAAGTCCATTACCATCCTCACCGTGGTCGGCACCCTGCTCGCCAATGTCGCCCCTGCTCAGGAAGGACCCGTGCGTATCCTGCCTGCACCGGCTCCGCAGCCCGGTATCGCCGTTGAGGTGGAGCCGGAGCCCCCCCCGCCGGATTTTTTTCCCGGACAGGAATTTCCTGGGGAACCGATGGAACCCGAGGAAGGCTGGGGAGAGCCCGGGTTTCCCGGAGAGATGAATATGATGATGCCGCCCATGCCGGGGCGCTACAAGATTTTCAGTGTTCAACTGCCGCAAGCCGGCAAGCTCACCTCGGTTGTCCTCAAGCTCGACACGCAAACCGGCGAGACCTGGCAGCTCAAGTTGACGGAGTCGAATTTTTTCCTGAATGGCAAACGACAGATCCGCACTCGGCTGAGTTTTGAGCCCGTGGTGCAGGCACATGATCCCCGGCACGGTCGCGCTCGTGGTTTTGAGCCCGGTGGTGACGGACACGGTGTGGTTGATGACGATGTAGCAGTTGAAAGGATTGCTCCAGGTAGACCGGATGTCGTTGAGAATGAGGTGGAGGCAGTGCCCGTTAGGCCGCAGCCGCGTCGAATCCGTGTGCCCCGGCGGGAACCGTAAACTGCGCATGGAGTAATCTTCTTTTTGTTCCAAGCAAAACCCAATAGGTGAAAATCATGAAATTGTCCCTGCAACTTTTTTCCCGGTTACCGGGGTTGGCACCTCTTTTCCTTGTTGCCAGCAGCTTTGCTGTCCGAGCTGAGTTGCCTCCTGCTGTCTATGATCAGATGAAACGGGAAGCGCCGGAGGTGTTCCTTGTGCGAATTGAAGAGGCTGCCAAAAATAAAATCGTTGTTCGTGGAAAACAGCAACAGTTTACCTATGAGGCAAAAGTGCTTCGGGTCTTTCGCACCAGGTCGCGCATACGAGCCGGTGGCGCCATTGTAATACAAAGCCAACACCATATTTTTGGCCCCGGCGAGGTTGGGCCCAGCAATCCCCGCAAACTCAAGGAGAAAGACATCGTCCTGGCATACCTGGTCAAGGGCGGAAAGGTGGATGAGTTTCGCGCCGCGGCCGGGGGGCACAGCTTTGAGGAGCCAACCCCCCAACGTGTGGCTGGGCTAACTAAAGTGTTCGCCCATCCTGTTGGAGTTGAGCCTGTGCCAGCACCGCCCATTCCCGTTGAGGCTGTGCCGGTGCCTCCCGTTCAAATTGAACCTGTAGAACCGGCGCCGCCTCCTCGTCCTATCCACCCCATCGGAGGTCCTATTGACGGTCCACTTATTATTGATGGAGGCATGGGTATGGGCATGGTGGAGGAAATGCCCGGCCGCTTCGAAATTATTCCCGTGCAATTAATGCAGGCAGGCAAACCCATGCCGGTGGTTCTCAAGCTGGACACGCAGACAGGTGAGGTTTGGCAACTCAAGATGACAACATCCAAATTTTTTCATAATGGCCAACCTCAGGTGAGATCCAGCCTGAGCTTTGAGCCGGTGATGGGGGCTCACAACGCCCGTCACGATCGTGAAGATCGGACCATGCCCGGCCGTCCGGGAGTCGGCCGTGATGAACCCGATGTTGACGAGGGCGACGCCGCGGTTCCTGAACGGCCCAGACTCCGCCCCCGTCCCGTCCCGGTACGCCCATCGCGTCCCGCACCCGGGAGGCGCAACCTTATCGAGCCTGCGCCAGGACGCGACCGATGAACCCACTACTTTTCACCTGTGCGCTGGCCGTGGCTCTCACTGCCACTGCCGCCGACAAGCCCGGCTCCGCCAAGGTCACTGGCGCGGTCATCACGTCCAAGACTGTAAAGAACTATTCCGGCCTCACGCTGGAACTGCGCCTTTACGAATATCACCCCTTCATTGCCGACAAGCCGGCTGACCTCGTTGCCAAGTTAAACCTGAAGAATTATGCGCACAAGGCGGGCAAGGAAACCAAGACCCGGTTCACCATTGGTGAAGATGGCAAGATCAAGCCGGGTATGTCCTACTACCTCACCTGCTTTGTCATCGACGCCAAGGACAAGCGCTACCTCATGGGGGAAAAAGATGGCAAACGTGGCCTATGCAAGGTCCTCACCGGCGGCAATCCCAACAAAGTGAACCTCATCCTGCGCGACCTGCGCAGGTAGGCTTGCTTGCCTCACTCCTTGGGCACGGCTAGAGTCTGCGCCCATGCAGACGCGCAAACTGGGCAACTCCGATCTCGATCTCACACCCATTGGCTTCGGCGCTTGGGCCATTGGCGGGGATGACTGGGGCATGGGCTGGGGGCCGCAGGAGGATGCAGATTCCATCGCCGCCATCCACGAGGCGCTTGAATGCGGCGTCAACTGGATCGACACCGCCCACGCCTACGGCTTTGGCAAATCCGAGGAGGTTGTTGGGCGCGCCCTCAAGGAATGGAGTGGGGACGTCATCATCGCCACCAAGTGCGGCGTGCTGCCCAATGAGGTTCGCTTCCCCTACCGCGACGCCAACCGAGAAAAGATCCTTGAGGAAGTGGAGGGCTCACTCAAGCGCCTGCAGGTTGACTGCATCGATCTGTACCAAATCCACTGGCCTGAGCTCGAGGAGAATGTCGAGGAAGCATGGCAGACCCTGCTGGACCTGAAGGAACAGGGCAAAATCCGCTGGCCAGCCGTTTGCAACTATGGTGTGAGTCACTTGGAACGTGCCAGCAAGCTGGGTCCGGTCACCTCACTGCAGCCACGCTACAGCCTGCTCAACCGCCAGATTGAAACTGAGGGCCATATGGATTGGTGCCGTGAAAATAACTGCGGCATTGTGAGCTATAGCCCAATGGAGAGCGGTTTGCTTACCAATAAGACCACGCCCGAGTGGATTGATGCACTGCCCAAGACCGATTGGCGCCAGCACAAGCCTGACCATCCAGTGGCCAGAAACATCCACCCACCGCGCCGCGAGCACTACCTGAAATTCCTTGGCGCACTAAAAGACATTGCTGCCGCCAGCGGTCACACCATTGCCCAACTGGCAGTGGCATGGACCCTACGTCGGCCTGAAATCACCAGTGCCATTGTCGGCGCACGACGCACTGGACAGATTGCAGAAACGGTGCAGGCCGGCGACTGGCAATTGAGCGAGGAGGAACTTGATTCCATCGAGTCAGCGCATGCTGAGTTTACCTTAGCAGTAGGTTAAAGAGAAAAGATGAAAGCAACTCTTTTGATAATTCTAGTGATGACGTTAGTGGGTTGTGGGGAGAAAACGCAGTCTGAGATCGTTGAGGAGGCGATTAGAGAACACCTCGAAAAGACCATGGGCTGGCTCACCAAGGACGACTTTGAGAAGGTAACAGGGTTGGACCTGCAGGGTGACGACAGGATCAGTGATGTGGGCCTCAAGGAATTGCCCAAACTGAAAAATCTCGCCTACCTCAATTTAACTGGCACCAAAATCACTGACGCGGGCCTCAAGGAGATCGCAAAGTGCAGGAGTCTCAAAAGACTTAACTTGTGGCACACTCAAATAACGGACGCAGGCCTCGAGGAGTTGGCCCAGCTACAACAACTCACCTCGCTTGACTTGAGACACACACGTATCACCGACGCGGGCCTCAAGGAGGTGGCGAAGCTCGCGCAGCTCCGAAGTCTTATATTACATGACACCCAAGTAACAAAGGCAGGCATAATTGAATTACACAAGACGTTGCCAAAATGTGGGGTCCGTATAGAGAAACGAAAATGGCCCGCTTACGCATCCCCGCCCAAAGCCGCACCTGAAAAGCTAATTACCGATCCTATCGTTGAAAAAGCGATTCGAAGGAGGCTCGAGAAGCCCGCAGGCGAACTCACCAAGGAGGATTTGGAATCGGTCAAGACGCTGTTTCTCTTTTTGAATGAACTGACCCAGGTTCCGAAAGACTTGGAGAAGCTCAAACAATTGACAGAACTGCATCTGAATAATAATAAACTGAACAATGTGAAGGGACTGGAGAAGCTCGGGCAGTTAAAGTATTTGCATCTCAACAACAACCCAAACCTCACCAAGGCTCAGATTGAAGAACTTCAAAAGGCGTTGCCTGATTGCAAGATTGAACACAACGCCAAGAAGTAAAAACCCGATGCGATTCAGTTCTCACAGCATTGCCGACGCTTCTTCATCCAGAAAAAGAGTGCATTCATGATGCTTGGTCAGCAATGAGGCTGGTACATCGGTCGTGGGTTTGCCCTGCAGCACTTTCCGAATAATCTTTGCCTTGGTCTCGCCTGTAGCTAAAAGCCAGATTTCCTTGGCTTCCAAAAGGTGTTTCATGCCCACGGTGATGCCCCACCTCGGGGGTTCTCTCCCATCCAGATAGCCGGCCGCCGTTTGAATGGAAGCGGGATGCAGCTCCACCCGATGCGTCGTGACCTCGGCAGACGAGCCTGGCTCATTCATCCCCAGATGTCCGTTGAGGCCAATGCCAAGAATCGCAAGATCAAAGCCCTCTCCAATCGCACCATCATAATCAGCGCACACCTGATCCAGGTTTTCCGCCTCAGTCGCAAGTTCGTAAAAATTTTCCGCTGGCAAATCCACATGATCCAGCAGACAGCGTCGAATCATGTTCGCGCAACGCCCGGCATCATCGGGAGCCAGTTCCTCGTATTCATCCAAGGCAAAGATCGTCGCTTCACTAAAGCTGGTTTCCCTAGCCTGACATGCCCGCACCATCGCCTCACAAACCGGCACCGGAGTATTCCCTGCCGCCAAACAAATCCGGATATTCGGACGGGCTTGAAGTCGCTCCACCCAAAGCCGGGCCAAATACTCGGCCCACGTTTCTATAGACTCAAAGGTCCGAGTAAGCATATGTTAAAATTCGTTGCCGCAAGTTAAAAGGAGATCCCCAAGAACCCACTCCCGGCCCGGGGTGTGCAGACTGTTCCTTGATCTATCGTTTGGCTTTTAATTCAAATCGCGGCAGGGAGTCAGGTGGTGCAATTTCAAACCTTCGATGGGTTCTATAGTCTCGGTTTCGGATTAGCCTTTGGATTTTTGGCATTCATTTGTATGAAACAACACTTGTGGCCAAAAGGTCATGGTTGGTTAATTTGATCCGATGATCAACTGTATGATTGCTTCCTCAGGAATTGGATGAACGATCGCGTTAACTGGCGAATGCTGAAGGTACGTACAAGTATCATTTGTTTCTTGCTTTTCGCTCTCAGGCTGCCATTAGTCTACGCGTATCATGTGTTCTGGCTGGCTGGGCTGTCGAGATCAAACATAAGGACGCGCGATAGAGGAGCTGCGCCTGGGCATGATTTGTTTTTTACCACAGAGACTATGAGCGCGTACTTGTTGGTATCATTCCAATCGAATATAACGGATCAAACGTCAATAGACTGAAAGGAGCTTACAGAAATTTAATGAAACTGCACGTTACATTCGCCATTGCCCTGCTGGGGACAAGTTGTGTCAGTGCGGGTGAGCCGAGTGACTGGCCTTCATGGGGGCGGAACGCATACCGGAACCTCTACTCGCCCGAGAAGGGTCTGCCCGCAAGTTTTGACCCGGGCAAGTTCAGGAAAGGCACCGAGGATATCGACATGGCTACCACGAAGAATGTTCGCTGGGCTGCCAAGC
>CAZTTU010000099.1:0-9659 GCA_964616045.1 uncultured Verrucomicrobiota bacterium
TGAAAGCCGATGGGTGTCCTCGTTGGCTCTTAACCCTTATCACTGATGATTTTGACAAACTCAATGCTAGGCTTACCCACCTGAAGAGACTCCGTGATGCAGACCCCGTCCTGAGGCGGGCAATCGCCGGCTGGCACGTGGAGGGTCCATTCCTTTCCAGCGAACCCGGTTTTCGTGGAGCACATGACGACGAGGTGATGCGCGACCCCACAACCGCCGATATTGATCGAATTCGGGAAACATTGGCCAATGATCCCGTCCTACTCACCTTTGCCCCGGAACGTGACGGAGCCATTGCGGCTATCAAACGCGCCACAGAGCTTGGCATGCAGGTGAGCCTGGGCCATTGCGATCCGAGCGAGGAAGATCTGAAAGTGGCCAAAGAGGCGGGTGCGAAGGCATTTACTCATTTGGGAAATGGCTGCCCGCAGGGGCTCGATCGGCATGATTCTTTCATGTGGCGCGTACTCGACTCGGGAGGGCTCTTATGCGGGCTTATCCCTGACCGCATCCATGTTCGGCCTCCTTTTTTTAGGGTGCTACACCGGATATTGGAGCCAGAAAATATTTACTACACGACCGACGCGATGTCGGCCGCAGGTGCTCCTGTCGGAAGATATACCGTGGGACGTTTGGATATTGAGGTTGGCGAGGATCAGGTAGTGCGCCAACCGGGCCAAACCAATCTGGCCGGCTCAGCATTGCGCCCACTGCAGGGCGTCCAAAGAGTAGCTGAGATGCTGGGTCAACCCTGGCAGAAAGTTTGGGATGGCTTTTCAGTGCGACCAGCCAACTTCATGGAGATTGCCCACGAAATGACTCCGGGCAAATCCGTACCCCTGTGCTTGGTTAAAACGAACGATTCAGGGGAGCTGACAGGTGTGGAATCCATAATTTAATTCACCCTCACTGACTCAATCCAGAAATTGCCACTTCAAAAAAAAGCCGCCCTTGAGATAAACCGAAGTCTACCAGCCGGGCGGCTACCAATCCTTTTCGATTCCGTCGTTGCCGACGTTCACTCTGAAGGTCAATGCCTTTGGTAAGGCAACCGTCATCCAACCCCCTTTCAACGTTCCCGAAGGAATGTTGATTAGGTTGAGAACCTCTTCCCCGAAGGGTTGCTGCTCCCGCGGTCAGTTGACTGACCGAGCCGCTCCGAAGAGCCGCTCAACATTGAGAGCTGCCACGTAATCCCCTCCTTCAAAGGCGGAGTCATTGTTTCCTATGCACTGCCTCCTCACCATTTATTCACAATCGGATTTCCCCCTCTCTAACTCATCAGGGATTGTTACAATCCACCAGGGAAGGCAAGGTCGGCAAGAAACCAAATGGCGAAGAGTAAGAAACATCACAGTGTGTATGTGATTGAACTGGATGAGGCAGTCCTTCGAGACAAGAAGTTTGTAGCGGCCAATCCAGAATATGACCCTTACCTATCCTGCCTCTACGTCGGCATGACCGGGCTGGATCCGGAGGTGCGGTTTGAGAACCACAAGCGCGGCTACAAGGCCAATTGGTACGCTCGCAAGTACGGTCTGCATCTGCTCCCGCAAATCTACGAGTACTACAACCCGATGAGCTATAGGGAAGCCGTCGCCAAGGAAAAGCAACTGGCGGAGGAACTGCGGGCTGAAGGATACGCCGTGTGGCAGAATTGAGTGGGGTTTTGATGTTGTCAAAACATCAATAACTATAATCTTGCCTCCCGCCACCAAAAGCCGATCCTATTTCAAGTGACCACTCTGCGCATTGCCCTGCTGTTCATTTTCACCGCCTCACTTCCCGCTGCCACGTGGAAGGCCGGCACGGCCAAGGCCGATATCACACCCAAGAAATCCATCTGGATGGCCGGCTACGGTGGTCGCACCAAGCCCAGTGAAGGCACCCTACACCCGCTCTGGGCCAAGGCATTGGCTCTGGAGGATGCAGCAGGTAACCGCGCGGTCATTATTGGCACTGACAGCCTTGGCCTGACTGCCAGTATCTATAGCAGCCTCAAGGCCCGGGTTGCCAGGGACTACCAGCTCACTCCGGCTCAAGTGATGTTTAATGCCTCCCATACCCATACCGGCCCGGTTCTTCGCGGGGGACTGTATGACATCTACCCTCTTAACGCTGAACGCATTAAACGCATTGAGGAATTTTCCTCGCGAATGGAAAATGAAATCGTGCGAATCACTGGAGAAGCCCTAAAGAACCTGGAACCGGTTACATTAAAACACGGCATCGGCATCACGCGCTTTGGTGTCAATCGACGCGAAAATAAACCTTACAACGATGTGCCCAAACTGATCGCCGCCAATGCCCTCAAGGGCCCAATTGACCACGATGTGCCAGTACTGGCCGTTTACAAGGGCCTCAACCTAAAGGCCGTTGTCTTTGGCTATGCCTGCCACAGTACCACTTTAAGTTTCCAGAAGTTTTCAGGCGATTACGCGGGCTTCACCCAGATTGCCCTGGAAAAAAGCCATCCCGGAGCCTTGGCTTTGTTTAGCCCAGGATGCGGAGCCGACATTAATCCCCTGCCCCGCAGGGAAGTTTATCAGGCTGAACGCTATGGCCACATGCTGGCTGCGGCAGTCGAGGAAGTGCTCTTGCAAAAGCTTAATAACTTGGAACCCAAACTGGCAACCCATATCAAGACCGTCCCTCTCGAATACGGAGCCTTGCCCACTGATGAATCGCTGGCTGCTTCAGCCAAGAACCAGAACAGCTACCGCGGTCGTTGGGCCAAGCGCATGATTAAGCTTAAGACTACAGGTAAGCTACCTAAGACTTACCCCTACCCCATCCAATGCTGGCGAGTGGGAAATCTCCTGTGGCTTTCGATGGGCGGGGAGGTGGTAGTCGATTATTCGATCCAGTTCAAAAAAGAATTCGGCCCACGCACCTGGGTCACAAGTTATGCCAATGACGTGATGGCCTATATCCCCACCTTCCGCGTCCTGCAGGAAGGCGGTTATGAAGGCCAAAGCTCTATGGCCGTATACGGATTACCGGCGGATCGGTGGAAGGAGAATATCGAGGAACGGGTGACCGAAGCTGCCAGTAATCTGGTGAATGAAACGCAGCGAATTGATAAGTAACCGACGATGCCGGCCTTGGAAACAGTACGGATCACAGGATATTTCAATCCTCAAATAATTACTACATCCCGCCTAATACCATAGCCAACACAAAACCGATTATCCCAAGAACAATCCCAATGGCGATCACGATGACTACTTGGAGCAACCAGACTAGGATACATTTCCCAAAAGATACGTTTAAGAAAGGCTTATATACCAACGCCGTAGTCAGCACCGCCACCGGAAACGAAACCAATGTGGCTAACAACTGTATTTCCTGCACTCCGATTTGAGCTGCGCTGCCAACCAGGCCAACAACAAATCCCACCACAAAGCTGATGATAGCACTTACCAATTGCGCCAATAACACAATCCCCATGGAACCAAAAAATCCGGGGATGTTCTCGACATTACAAATGCGACACGCTGCCCGAAAAATGACGGCGGCGATGGCCAGCACGATGAACACAATTGCAATGACTACAACTAGCTGTTCCATACGACCGGTCTATCATCCCGCAGATAATTAATCAAATTTATTTAACTGCTCTCATTCAACAATAATAACCCAGTAACAGTTACCTCAAAACATCATTGGACTGCACCGAAAAACCAAGTGAACAAGGAACTGAAATGGAAACGACTGGCGCTGATCGCAGGAGGCGTGGTCGCGTTGGTAGCCATTGGCTTCTGGTTATGGCTACCGGCCAACGGGCTGCCCACCGCAAAGAAATTTATCCGCTGGCAATTCGAGGATGTGCGGCATATTACACCAACCGATTTGGCGGAATGGCTTGCCGATACCAGCCGCACCACACCCTTGCTACTGGATATTCGCCGCGAGGATGAATTTTCCATCAGTCATTTGCCCAATGCCAAGCGCGTTGCCCCGGATGCGACAGATGAGGATATAAAGGAATTTCTAGCCGATTCCGATCAACCGATCGTGGCCTACTGCGCCGTAGGTTATCGGAGTGGCAAAATGGCGCGTAGAATCCAAGGCCTTGGCCACACCAATGTCTTCAACCTCGAGGGAGCGATCTTCGCCTGGGCCACCGAAGGCAACCCACTGGAAGGCAGCGACAAGGTACATCCCTACAGCGCCTTCGGCCGGCGAATGCTTGCAGATAACCTGGAAGCGGACTAAACCAACCACCACCAGGTTAGAAGCGGCCCAAGCACGAGGGCAGGCAAGTAATTGGCGAGTGGCACTTTTTGCACCTCAAGGATCACCAGTATGATGGTCAGTACCAACAGACCGCCCACGAGATTAAAGGTAGCCAACAGTGCTGGCTCCTCCTTGACGAATACAAGGTTTGAGGCGAATAGCGTCAGGGCACCTTGATAGGCCACCAGCGGAACGATGGAGAGCAACACGCCAGCGCCGAAACGAGGGGTAAAACACAGTGTGGCGATGCCATCCATGACAGATTTCACCAGCAGGATCGTGGGCACATCACCCAACCCATCTTCCACTGCGCCCAGTAAAGACATTGGGCCAACTGTAAACAAAATAGTGCAAGTCACGAAGCCGTCGCTGAAAGTCGCCGGCTGATCATTCTTCAGCTTGGCAAACCGATTCTTGGCCGCCTGACCAAGCTTATCCAAGTGCTCTTGCAATTTCACCCACGTACCAAAAAGGTTACCAAAGGAAATGGCCAGGAGCGCGATACCGCAAAGCCCAAGAAATTTCCATAAGCTGCCGAGCGCCTTCCAGCCACCGTTCAGGCCATTGGCGATCATGTAGCTGCCCGCGAGAAAAGTAAGTACGGCGAGGAATTTACGAATACTGTGCTGGGTGTGGTCGGGCAGCTGCCTGCTGAGCCTGAGACCGATGAGCCCACCCATGAGGATGCAAAATGCGTTGATAAAAGTACCTAACGGCAGCGATTCGATAGATAAAAGTTTCTCCAGATCGCTCATGCACCAAGCTGCGCTGCCATCGCCTCACCCAAGGCAACAGGTGCGTGCACGTCACTAGTTTGTTCACTGCGCTGCACAGTGTCACTGAGGAACGACACGGCACGCAGGGTAAGCCGCACGCCCTCCACTTCAGCCAACGCGCCAACAGGTGACTGGCAGCCACCTCCCATCCCGCACAAAAATGCGCGCTCGGCAGTGACGGCAGCACGTGTGTTGAAGTGGTTAAGCCGTTCACAGATTTTTTGGAGACGCCCATCATCTGAGCGAATCTCAATCCCAATTGCAGCCTGCCCCACACAGGGCAGCATGAGGTCAGTATCCAAACGCGCGGCACGAACGCCTTCAGGCACAGCATCACCCTCAAGGCAACCATCTTTGGCAATGTTGAAATGCAAACGTGCCAATCCTGCTGCGGCAAGAAGTGTGCCAGCAAGACCGTCCTTCTCCACAAGTTTTTCCAAGCGCGTTGAAATATTGCCGCGAATTTCCTCCAGCTGCAAATCTGGCCGCGCTGCACGCAGCTGCGCCTGTCTCCGCGTGCTACTGGTGGCCACCAGCGCCCCTTCGCCCAATTGCGATAGCGGCCCATCGAAGCCAGCATCTATTTTGTAAATCAATACATCACGCGGATCCGCGCGCTTGCCCACAGCGCCGAGAGTGAGACCACCCGGCAACTCGGTGGGCAAATCCTTGAGACTGTGCACGGCCAAATCAGCCCTCTTACGAAGAAGCGCAACTTCCAACTCCTTGGTGAAGAGGCCCTTTGGTAAACTTTGACCGGCTTGTGCAAGCGAAGCGCTCTGGAGCTTATCGCCGGTGGTCTTGATGATTTTGACCTCAAATGCCAAACGCGGGAATAAACGCCGACATTCATCGAAGACATGATTTGCCTGCGCCAAGGCAAGAGCGCTGCCGCGTGTGGCGATAACAATGGGCCGTCCAGGCATGTCAATCCCGACCATAGGTCAACGAAGGCCCTTCCATCAAGTCGCCGGTCGACCGCAGGGATTCCAGAAGCTCGAGCACCTTCCTGCGAATTATCGCCTCGCACTTGACCACCTCCTCCTGCCTCAGCTGCAAATAGTCGTCGGCAATGGCTTGCATATCATCGATGTTGTACAGATAAATATCCTCCAGAAAATTTACTTCCGGCTCAATATCGCGCGGGACAGCAATATCAATCAACAACAAGGGACGATGCGATCGCGCCCCCTGCAGCGGTTCCAGTTTCTTACGATCGATGACGTAATGCGGTGCACTCGTGCTGCTAATGATGATATCAATGTCGGCAAACTCGACCTCCCAATTGTCGAAGTCTACAGCACGACCACTCAGTTCACGCGCCAATGCCTCAGCACGCTCAATGGAGCGATTGGAAACCATAACGCTCTTCGCTCCTCGACTTAAAAGGGCACGTGCGGTTTTTTCACTGGTGTCACCCGCGCCAATAACCATCACGGTTCGCTCACTAAGCGCATCAAATATCTTACCGGCCAACTCGACTGCCACCGATGCTACCGAAACACTTCCGCGTTGAATGTTTGTTTCCGTGCGTATTTGCTTGGCGGCATTGAAAGCCTTTTGAAAGGACTTGTTCAATTTACTCCCCGTACAGTTGCGCTCAAGGGCAACCTGATAGGCAGCCTTGAGTTGACCCAGTATTTCCGTTTCTCCAAGGACCATTGAGTCCAGTCCGCTTGCCACCTTGAACAGGTGCTCAACGCCCTCCACCCCACTCTTGCCATACAGTAGATCAGGGGGTATATCGTGGCCATTAAACATAAAATGTCGTAGTCCATCAATTAACTCAACGGGCTCCCCGTCAGTCGCCGCGTAAATTTCCACACGGTTGCAAGTGGAGAGTATCACCGCCTCCGTGGCCTCAGTTTCCCCGCAAAGCTCTCCCAATATGTTCGGCACCTTTCCCTCAGGCAGTGCAAACTGCTCCCGCACATCGACCGATGCGGTGCGGTGATTAAGACCAAGGCAGACAATCGGCATGATCAGGCGGTTCTTTGCAGGTGAGAGAGCATGGCCCCCCAAAATGTGAGCATCATGAACAGGAAACTCCCCAGGGCACCCCAGGCGAATCGTTTCCCGCTTTGGGCCTGTCGCCAATGCAGGAACAAGAGAACAGAATAAAACACCCAAACCCCAAGCATCCAAATCACCATCGGGTCTCCCGCGGATAGTGTCGTGCCCGGTTGAAAATGGTAAGCCGAACTGGCCACCAGTCCCAGGGTGAGCATTCCAAATCCCACACATATCAGTCGCGTCATGGTTTGCTCAAGACGCTGCAAGGGAGGCAGCATCGAGAGAATAGCTCTAAACCTGTGCGATTTTAGGTCATGTTGCTGCGTGAGAAACATCGCAGCTGCCACCGCGCTGAGGCCAAACGCACCGAAGGACAACAAAAGAAGCGTCTTGTGGAGACTACCCAACGCAACTGAAAAGTTTTTTTCTTCAACATTAACACTTTCCATATTCGGCAAACTTTGAAAATTCATAAGCGCGAAGACGCCCATCAAAAACAGTAACGGTGAGGCAAACGCACCCAAAAATCGCAACCGTGCCCACAACCCGACCACGAGGAAACCTGCCACAATGGTCCACATAATAAACACTATGGCCTCATAAAGATTATTGATTGGACATTGATTGATGGAAAACCCACGTTGCACCATTGCAATGGTGTGAAAAATCAACCCACACCCTAAGAGACTGTAAACGACCCAATCGTCACGCCGAAATCCTTTCCGCCACAGGAAAAATGAGTACATCATGCCGATGCCGTAAACGGTGACGGCAATGCAGAAAAAAGCTTTATCAGGCAAATTCAAGAGCGAACCGACCCTGCCAAAAAATTGGGATTATTCCAATGTTCAAATATGCATTTGAACGACGGAAACTACCCATCGGATATTCATTGAAAACCCCCCCAAACTTCTATATAATACAAAATAATGCGTTTTGTGGCCGTCCTTTTCTTTACCGCCGCCGGGCTTTCGGCTGCGATGCAGTTCGTTCCAACCGACAAGATCCAACCACCGGTTCCAACGCGGGAATTTCGCGGGGCATGGATTGCCACGGTAAATAATATCGATTGGCCGTCAAAGCCTGGGCTTTCCACCGCCGACCAAAAGAAAGAATTGCACGAACTCATTAACCACGCTGCGACCCTCAAGCTCAATTGTGTGATCTTTCAAGTGCGGCCAGCTTGCGACGCGCTGTACCTTTCTGCACACGAGCCATGGTCCGAATATCTCACTGGCAAAATGGGGAAGGCCCCGAAACCATTTTACGATCCGCTGACCTTTGCCCTCGACGAGGCGCACAAACGTGGGCTGGAACTACACGCGTGGTTTAACCCCTACCGAGCCCGATACAAGGGCGCAAAAGGAGACGCGAGCACCAATCACGTCAGCCGCACCAAGCAGGCTATTGTAAAAAGCTACAACGGCTTCCGCTGGCTAGATCCCGCTGAGCCCGAAGCCCGCGCACAGTCGTTCAAGGTTATCCTCGATGTACTGAGACGTTACGATGTGGATGGGATTCATATAGATGATTATTTTTATCCGTACCCAGATGCCAAACAGACGGCGTTTCCGGATGACACAAGCTGGAAGCGATATCGCGGCAAATTGAGCCGCAAGGATTGGCGACGTATGCACATTAATAATTTTATTCGCGATCTGCACACAGAAATCCACAAGGTGAAGCCGTGGGTAAAATTTGGCGTAAGTCCCTTCGGCATCTGGCGGCCGGGACACCCAAAACAGATCAAGGGACTCGATGCCTATGATACATTGTATGCCGACGCACGCCTTTGGCTGCGTGAAGGCTGGCTGGATTACTGCGCCCCACAGCTCTACTGGCAGACCAGCGCCAAGGCTCAAAGCTACCCGGTACTCATGCAATGGTGGCACGAGCAGAATCCCAAACGCCGCCACCTTTGGCCCGGCAACAATACCGCACGGATTAATCCCTGGCCCGCAAAGGAAATTATTTCACAGATCAACCTCACTCGCCAACACCCTGGCGTTACCGGAAACATCCATTGGAACCTCAGCGCACTACACGATAATCGGAAGGAGATTGCCACGGAGTTACAGAGTGGCGCTTATGCTCAACATGCCCTGCCTCCAGCTTCGCCTTGGCTTGACAATCGTCCGCCCAATGCACCGGTTATAGCCACACAATGGGATGCTAGCAAACGGCAGATCAATGTAAGCTGGCGTGAGACGCAGAAGGATAATATTCGCCGTTGGATTTTCCAGATGCGTGTCAACGGCAAATGGCACGCGAGCATAGTGCGAAGTACTCAGCGCATTATCTCAATTAGGGTAGCCAAGACCTTCCCGGACGCCATCGCAATCACTGCTATTGATGCTGGCGGTAATACCAGCAAGCCCGCCGTGCTGGCCCCCCGCTAAAAAAGCGGCAAGGGTTTTCCATCGCATATGGCCAAAGGGAGATCTTCCGGATTGGGAAGGGTGTGCCGGGTATCAATTCCCATTGCCTGAAAAATTGTCGCGTGCAGATCCGGCGGGCCGCAGCCTTTTTCATCGGGCTCATGCCCGCTGGGGGTTGACTTGCCGTACACCTGCCCCCCTTGAATGCCGCCGCCGGCAAAGACTGCTGAGTAACAACCGGCAAAATGATCGC
>CAZTTU010000100.1:0-9635 GCA_964616045.1 uncultured Verrucomicrobiota bacterium
CACTAGCTGTTGATTGCGAGTGAGATCCTTGCGCATGTCGGCGAGAGGAGCGCGTAGGCGTTCAGGTTGAACTTCATCAATGCGCCTCAATAGCGCTTCGAGGGTGCCAAATTTGCCGAGCCATTTGGCCGCCGTCTTGGTGCCGACGCCGGGCACGCCGGGGATATCGTCCACCGCGTCACCGACAAGGCTAAGCCAGTCGATAATCTGTCCCGGTTGCACGCCGCTCTTCTGGAAAACCTGTTCAGCACCCCAAATTGTACCGGTCTTGTCGTTTGGATTTAGTATTCCAATACGATTGTTGATGAGCTGCATGAAGTCCTTATCCGGGCTAACGATAACAGTGAAGCGCCCGGCAACCTCGGCTTGACGGGCAAGGGTGGCAATGGCGTCATCTGCCTCCACACCATCCTCACAAATGGAGGCGATGCCCGAGGCCGCGAGCCACTCAACCATGCCGTCAAGCTGCACTTCCATGGCGTTAGGCATGGGGTCGCGCTCCGATTTATAGCCAGGGAGAATTTCCGTACGTTCCTCATCTAGCCCGCCATCCCAAATAACGGCGAGATGAGTGGGGTGGGTGCGTTCACGCACGCGCTGAAACGCCTTTACAAAACCGAATATGGCGTTGGTGGGTGTGCCGTCCGGTGCGGTAAGTTCACGAATGGCGTAAAAAGCGCGATAGGCAGCAGCGTGCCCATCAACTAGCAGCAAGGTCTCCTCGTCGGGCGACATGCCTGCCTATGGCTGAAGACCACGGAAGTTAGGCACTTCACCGACAGGTTGCCGCATAAATGGCAGGGTTTCCTCTGTGTTAACGGGGTTGCCCGCAGGATCGATGATGGTGCTGGTGATAAAAATGTGCATGTTCTTTTTTTTGCGCTGGGTGCTTTCTCCGCGAAAAAGACCGCCGATAAACGGGGCATCGCCCAGGAAGGGCACCTTATCCTTGCTGGTCAACACGGTTTCAGAAATGAGTCCACCTAGGCCAAGCGTGTATCCATCCCATACAACACAGTCAACATTAAGCTGGCGCTGGCGAAACCTGGGCAGGGCGAGGGGCTGGGTGACTGTGTTGCCCCCGGCAAAGGCCGTAGCCTCAAAGGTGGTGTCCTCATAACCGAGAAACTCTGAAAATGTTGGTATGACCGACATTTCGATAGTGTACATGTCAGAACTGACATAAGGAACAGCCTGAAAGTCGGGGCCAACGGTAACTTGGGAAGTCACAGGCATCATCGCTCCCGCACCACCTCCGCCAAACGTGCCAGGTGTAAAAGCCGGTTGGACGCCAGTGACGACATAGCGCTGATCCTGGACAGTGATCTGTGCAGGTCGACCACTCACTGTGATTACCTCTGGAGAAGACAACACGTCCACTCCTTCCTGCTGATCCATGGCAGAAAGCACCATCCGAAACTGCGGATCGGTGAGGATACCCGTAAGCGTCAACATCGGGTTGCCATGCTGTTTGAAATTGGAGGTGATGTGGCCATCGGTATTTTTTGGAGGGATGGAATCCATCGAGGGCACAAATTGATCCATTTGCAATGTGCCAGGGTATGGGAAGAATCCGGATGGGTTGTTTCCGCTTGGCTCACCAATGTAGGTCGGCGCAGTGCCTGGAGCCGTGATGATCTTGTCGCCCAACAAACGGGTATTACCAAGGAACCAGTCGAAACCAAGCGCATCGTTGTCATCATACTCAATCTCGGCAAACTTAGCCTCCAACCTCACCTGCGGTGGCGAAGCATTCATGACGTCGAGGATTTCCTCCACTCTCTCCAAGTCGGTCAATGACCCACGCACGAGCATGATGCCACGTCGATCGTTAAAAATCACTTTGACGTCCAAATCATATTGATCCCTAAAAAGATCCTCAATGGCCTTTGAAGCAACGGTGTTGTTTAGCAGACTATTGCCACCACCAGCTGCGCCACCACCACCGGCTGCGCCACCACCACCGGGTTGTGTGGTGTAGTAAACACGATCGCCATTGTCCCCTGACTGCTTATAGATCGTTCCCCCTTGGTGGGGTTGGAAAATGGGCATCTGCCCGTTGCCACCTGTTGTCGATGTGCCGAAACTTTGGGGTCCAACCGGCGTCAATTCCACTGCTGGCGCCTTGGCGCCCTGCCGGTTCGACCTCGCGTATGGTAGACCCAATCCTTGCATGAACATGTTTGGATTGACCTGAAATCTACGGGAATAAGTCTTTTCCGTTTCCGGGCCGCGATAGGAAAATGTGATGCCGAAACTCGAGACCTCATGCTTGATTGGCACATCGAAGGAATCACTGATGGCATCCAGCAGCTCACCCACAGTAAGCCCTCTCATGGATGTAGTCAGACCGCGAATGGTTATCTGCTTAGGGTCGATGGTCTCGCTTGACACCCGTAGCGCATGAGCCACCGATTTAGTCACAGGCTCAGACGGAGACCTAGCCGGAAGGGCGGGTCTATCCAAAGCAGTCGATCCAGATGCGCTGACTCCCGATTTGACGTCGGGCAAAATTGGCAAACCATCAGCATTCACGCGCGGACGATGACCGGGAGCCAAGGGCTGTCCGACCTGAGACTGCAATCGGTGCCGATTCCACGGTATCGTCGTGTTGATACGAAAGTTGACGCCCTGTTTTTCCGGATCCGCCTCACGCACAGATTCGTCGAGTAAAGTCACCACCTCCTCCAGCGTCAGACCATTGAGAGGTTTGATTTCCGGCACATTAATGGTCGCCAGTTTCTGATGGATCATCGCCGCGCCAAGATTGGATTGTGCCTTGGACTGAAACTTGGGAATCATTCTGCCTCCGCCAGCACCACCACCCGTCGACTGATCTCCAATATTGAGCCCCTTGGGCCCACGATAATACGGGTTGGGTATCGGCAGATTGTGGCGACGATCATCGTTAATCCACGCCTTATTCACATCATTCACTCGTTCGCGAAACTGCTGTTCACGCCGCTTGTCCGTTATGGTGATACGCACATTATGGATGCGTTTGAGAAATTGCTCCGCGCGGTCATTCAACGGATCAAGATATATGACCCGCTCAAAATAAGCGTATGCCGTTTCGTAATCCTTCGCGTCATAAAGGATCATGCCATCCCTTAGCAACCGCTCTATCTCGCGCTTGTTGCCACGGATTTCAGTAAGTCGCGTGAGTCCATCGCGCGAGGGACTGTGCCGACTGAAACCCGTCTTGGCAGTCTCCACCTGCCGATTCAAGTCCGCCGCCTTTGCCAAGAAAAACTCAGTGGATTCCATCTCCGGCATCCACGCCTGTAACTCCGCAATCGCAACCTGAGCCGCATCATAGTTGCGTTCCTGCAACGCCGCCACAGCCTTCTGCAACTGGATGCGAGTAAGTCCCTCAGCCAGTGGCTTGATCTCCTCGGAGGGCATGAACGGCATCACCTCGTCCACAATCATAATACCGAAGGCATCTTTATACTGCTTGACTGCATCGGCAATCCGACCCTCTTTTTCCGCCGTTTGCGCGAGGGTTACCCAAGTAGGCACCAGACGACGATTATTCTCGATTTCTGTTTCAAACCCGGTCCCGAAACCAACGGGCACTGGCACGGGCGGCTTGTTGGCTGCGGCACGCGCCGCTTCAAGTCGGCGACGTTCTTCCTCAATGATGCGCGGGATGTCTAGGTTTGGCGCGGGCACCTGTGGCGGAGCCGGCGCGCCTGTCAGGTTGACTGCACCGGCAACTATTAGGCCAAAGATCAAGAACTTCATCGTGACAACACGACTCACACGTGATGAATAGACTGCGAAACGCACAATACCCTCCTTAGATAACAAACGCGCACCCATGGTAGCCTCCAGTCACATCTTGGCAAGTTCGCGACGTCAATAATTATTCACAATGCCACACGCACAGACTCACAACTAGCCATCTGGCCGCACGGCCACTGGAGCCGCAGGAATAGGCAAGGGATACTTCCGATCGCGCGCGGGATCATCCGGCAAGGTGTACTCAGGATCCTTGCCCAGCACCACGTGCGTTTGGGTAACTGCCTCAACGACGAATACCTGACCGTCAATGAATAATTTACGCCCTGGCCGACAGGCCTGAAACAGGATGCGACGGTTGGTGCCTCGACCGTATTCCAAGTCAATAAATTCACCGCGTGGAATGGGAACCCCCGGGCCGACGCGACGTCCCTCCTTTTCAGTTCGATGCAACACAGAGGCTTGTAGTGGGCGATACTGTTCACCTCCAAAGTGCACGAAATTAGTGGCGGGATGCAGATAAAGCTTCATTTTGAAGTAATGTCCGGTGCCCGGAATGTCAACGTGTTCATAGAAATGAAGCACCAGACGCTCAGGGTGACTTTGGGGATCATACATGGTGGCATATAGTGGAGGATCTTTCGCCCCCCTACGGGAAAACTGTCTTTCAAGCGCCTTTAGCCCATTGGGGTTGGGGTGCTTAAGAATGATGTTCTCAAACTTATCCGGAAATACAGGCCAAGTTCGGAGAAATCGATCGACGTGCAAATCATTCTTAAACCCTACACGAACAATGTTGGTCCAATTCAACCAATTACGATACGGATCATTGTCACTCCGGATCGGCAACAGGGACCCATGCAGCACAGGACCCGCCGCGTTGGTGCTCAGCAGTATCGCATTAGTGGAGGGCATAAATGGATGCAGCTTAGGATTGCTGAACACTGCCAGATTGGTGGTCTGATAACGTAAATACTCATCCTGGATGGTAACGTAATGATTGATAGTACGACCGGCGGTATTCACTCGCACCTCGGCCCATACGCGCATGGTGTACGAATAAGGCGGGCCAGCCACCGACACGGCCTCAATGCCCCGCTTGCGCTCACCATCATCCGCTCGGAAAAGTCCGAGGCTCTGGTTGGTCATCCACATTTCTGGAGAAAAAAGGAGGTGGTTTGACAAACCCTTCAGCAACTCCAGACGCGGGGTCTTGTTGGTGTTAGTGGCGGTATTGAGTGATTCGTGGAAAGAAAACACATTCTCATCGGCCACCATGTCACCTCCAACTTCGATTTTCCCGGGCGAGGTCGGCGCACCTTTTGTGATCTCTTCAACCTTGGAGTTCTTGTCGAGCATCTTGGAGATGGCGCAATATCCCAGTGCCCCGAGCGCAGCAAGCAACACAATCTTTTCAAGATGATCGAGAATAACTTTTGCCTTCTCTAGGTATGGCATCAATTTTTCCATACCAACTGGCTAAAAACCTTCGTCTTCCTCCTCATCTGCCTCCCGACCATCCGCATGCCTAATCAAGCCACGAATAATATCCAAATGCAGTTCCACCAGCAATAATTGCTCCCCAATCGCTATCTTGGCCGATTTGCTGCCCAAGCCCGATGCGGCCAACGCGTCAACAGAGGCTTCAGGCAATTCTCCAGCCTTCTCTTTTTTCTGGTTGTTATCACCACCACCTCCAAAACCACCACCGGCGTCTTCTGGATCTCCGCCCAGCCCCCCTCCAAGACCACCAGCACCTCCAAAACCACCACCTCCAAAACCACCACCTCCAAAACCACCACCTCCAAAACCACCATCCATGTCATCGCCGTCTTTACGCTGTTCCTTCCCGGGAGTTATGGATTCAATCTTTACGTTACGCGTGATGTAAATTCCATTGCCGTTCGCCGGAAAGGTCGCAATGCGTCCCAACACCGCGGCCAGCACTTCCGGGTAACAAACAAATGTCACACGGTAGGGATACCCTTCTAGAGTTTCCGCATCGTTGGTGTAATGCTCGAGATCATCGGCGTAGGCCAATGAAGCACCCGTGCGTTCCTTGTCTTCAAGCTGCACCATGCGCGCGCGTTGAATACCTTTGAGTTCCAGAATGTTGCTTGTGAGGAAAATGTTGGAAATATTCCTTACATCATGCATGGCCAAGGCCAGTCCCTCGATCTGGTCTTTCGGCAAGACCGTGTTCGTCTGGAAGTGGCCGAAGGTAAAGTGATATTTGCGATTCGTCTGCCCCATACCCATCGTGGTGTTGGGCAACTGCACGCGATTGCTCGCGGCTAAAGTGTTGAGTTCGTCAATTCTCAAATCTTTATACCGCACAAAGTCGTCCTGTTGCCCAAGTTGCTGCCCGCGCCAAGTGGCGTTCACATCAAACACCAGCACCCCTGATGCAGTATCAAAAAATTCGTCTATTCGCGCCAAGTTTTTATCTGCCTTTGCCTTGTTCCCACCCTCCGGCTTGTAGTCCGCAGCTGGCCAATCGGCGGGGATATCCGTTACGAAAGAACTCTGTGCATTGGCAAGGTCGCCATCGGCTTTTTCTTGCGACTCCTTCTGTCCACTGTTGAACTGCATCGCACCCAGCAGTGCACCCACACTCATCAACAAAAACACCAGCGCCAGCCAATGGCGACGCAGCCCGTAAACAATATTTTGTACAATTGGATGATCCATTTTAAAACGCCTTATTGTTGCCTTGTGGACCTGTGTTGTCTGGCGGATCACCGGGGGCCTCTTCGCCTCCGGATGCGGCACCAGCCAGCGTACCCGCTCCTTCAAGATCCCCTAGTTTCAAGGGTTCTGATAGCGGCAGGTTGATCTCGAAATTAAAGAATAAACTCTCCGTAGACACGTCCGCCATGCCCTCGGAAAGAGCCGCCCCTTCCTCTGTCTCCGGATCATCGTGAAAATAGGGATGGCCGTTGATGGTCTTGACCACCATCATCGCAAAGTCACGGTTGGCAATCGTGTAATACGGCTTTAGATTCAAGGCGCGAACTTTCAGAGTCAATCCGACGATTGTCTGCGATTCCCCTTCCTCTCCCTCTGTCTGTGGTTCCAAGCTGCGAACCCACACGGTCGTGGGCAACGCTAAGCTGATCGAACAGTCGCGCACCTTGTCTTTGAATCCACTTAGCAGATCCTCGAACGCCGGCCAATCCTTGCGCGCGATGGAGGGATCCCTCCAAAGATCCAGATACTGTAGCTTTTTTAGCGCTGTCAACTGAGCCAGGACCGGCTCGCGTACCGCATCGCGCGGCACACTCGGTCCCACAAGGCCCACATAAATTACCTCGCCCGTATCTGAATCCACCGCATAGCTGCCACCCAAACCCACCACCGTGTCCAGCGCAGCAGCAACTTCCCCCACCAGTTTCGGGTTCACGCCCTGCCCCGCACCGCGTGGGCTATCGAGTATGAACTCACCCGGCACGGTCTTGACCACAAATCCCTTGTCCGACGACAGACCGGCAAAGATCACGCGCGTGTTTTCGTCCATCAAACGACCACTGTGCAATGCCACCCAATCAGGTCCACGTGGTTCCACAAAAAAGTGCGTTTCACTATTCACCACGCGCAAACCCTTGGGCCAATTTGTCGGTGCGCCATCAAACCCCACTTTATCACGATCCTTGAAACCATGCCCTGGCCAGACGATGAGTTGATCTGTCAGGTCCACCAGCGGCTTGGGACGTTTGTCAGGTGGGTTCACTTCAGAAGCATCCTCCTGTTCTTCCTGAGCGGGCGCAGGATCGATTACGTCGGCTCTATCGGTCGACTGAATGCCAAATTGGCCGATGACGCCTCGATCAGCAAAGTTTATCCTACGTTTCATTTCGTCATCGGCGAACAGCGCAAACGCATCAGGACGGTTCGGATCAATCTTAACATAAAATTGATTTTCATCACCACGAAACGAATGTGGCACCGTCGGAGCATGACCAACAAACCGTACTGTATTACCCTTAACAAGTGGATGATTGTGCCAATATACATGATGAGCCCACGGGTGGGTAATGGGGCCAATACCAACACGCTGTTCCTGCTCGGTAAAAATTACGGGGTTTTCGCCTGTCACTGCATCCTCTTCCTTTCCATGCAGCGTAAAGGTGGGTCCGTCATCATCGAAAAGACCGATGTAAAAAGTGTTGGTGACATTCGCCACACCACTCGGCAATCGACCTCGAAACTGCACTGCCTCGCCACCCTGAAACATGTGACCGCCCAGTGACAACGTGCTGGCTCCTTCAATGTGCACTGCGCGCCATGGCAACACGGATATTTCTGTTCCCACCAAGCCAGGGTACTGATCCATACGCAAAATCTGTTTTTTGTCGGCCGCATCAAAAAAAGCCGTGATCTTCACATAAGGCTCAACTTGCTGAATTGATTCCTTGATCGATCGAAGCAGATGAATCCACACATAGCGACTCTTCAAAAACCCCTGAATAGCCTCAGCGTCGCCCTTACGAGCTTTAAAGTCGTCCAGTCGTTCCTGGATTTCCGTTAGCTGGCCCTTGATCTTCATAGCGTCGGGCGGCGCGTTGTCACTATATTGCTTGGTAACCCTGACTTTGACCTTGGCCAAGCTCATCTCGTACGCACCGAATATCATAAAAATCAGGGCCACACAAAACACAGACGCCACCACGTAGGGCGCGCGCCGGTCAATCTCACGGCTCACCTTCTCACGCGCGGGCAGCAGGTTGAATTCCGTCATGCCCATCGTCACCTTGCGCAGTCCCGACCCGACCAATTCACCCAAAGCATGCGCCGTCCTCGCCAGTTCCTCGCGGTTAACTCCCTCCGCCAACTCGATGTTTTTAAAGGGGTTAAAGTACTCCACGTCGAGATTCAGTTTTTGTTGGAAAAAATTAGCTGTGTATGCCAACTGCGAACCACTGCCAGCCAGATAAATTTTTGTGGGGGGCGTGCCTCCCTGCTGACTTCGGTAAAACTGAATGGTCTGTGCCACCTGCTGATGCAACCGCGTCAACACATTGCGCGCGACCTTGGAGACAATAGCCTGGTGGGGATCCTGAGAATCCTCGTATGACCCTCCGAGATGCACATAGCCATATTCGCACTTGTATCGCTCTGCAGAGGCCTCATCAAGTTGTGCCTCTTTAGCAAACTCACTCGTGATATTCTGCGAGCCAATGTTAATGCTTCGCGTATAAAACATGCTGCCCTCAATAAACAGCGCATTGGTGGTCTTTGCTCCGATATCCAGTAGCAGCACGCAGTCTTCCGGCTCTCCATAGTTATGCATGTATGCATTGCGTAACGCTGCCGCCGAGCCGTCAATAATCTGCAGTTTCATGCCGTGCTTGCGGCTCAGGTCGGCAAAACCCTCCACCACCTCAGATCTTAAAGCCATTAGCAGCACATCCAACTCGCCCGTCTCGGCAGTACCCAGCACCTGGTAATCCCACTGCACCTCTTCCAGAGGGAACGGCACATTCTGCTGTGCCTCGTACATGATGATCTGGCTAACCTTCGAGCCTTCCACCGGTGGAGTCCGCAGCAGCTTGGCAAACACTTGGCTGCTGGATATACAGTAGTTGGCCTCCATGCCCTTGGCGCGAATCTCGTTCTCGTCAAGCACCTTGGTCAGCGTATGATTGACGCTCGCAAACGGATCCGGCTCCTCGTCGTCACCTTCAGGCTCCGGAGGTCCTTCCATCGGCATCAAGAAATACCGGTGCAGCAGCAGTGTGCCGTCTGTGCGCGCCTCAAATTCAGCCAACTTGAGAGTGCCTGAGCCAAAGTCGATGGCTAGGAATGTTTTCATACCGGGTAAAAAACACCACCGCGCCGGTTTGTCCGATCTACAAGCCGCTCACTGGTCGGTGACATTCTCTTTATACTAA
>CAZTTU010000101.1:0-9588 GCA_964616045.1 uncultured Verrucomicrobiota bacterium
TGCCCTCAAGACTTACATCCATGAGCGCTTGGGCTTCCATAGCAAACTCCATCGGCAGTTCGCGAAAGACTTCCTTGCAGAAGCCGTTCACAATCATGTTCACCGCGTCCTGCGTCTCGATGCCTCGGGCATTGCAGTAAAAAATCTGATCCTCGCCTATTTTTGAGGTGGAGGCTTCATGTTCGACTTGGGCCGATGGATTTTTCACCTCAATGTACGGAAAGGTATGCGCGCCACAGCGGCTGCCGATGAGTAGCGAATCACACTGGGTGTAGTTACGGCCATTGGTGGCATTTTTGCCCATTTCCACGAGCCCACGATAGCTGTTTTGGCCTTTGCCAGCAGAAATCCCCTTGCTGATGACTGTGCTGCGTGTGTTTTTTCCAATGTGTAACATCTTGGTCCCTGTGTCGGCCTGTTGCGCAAGGTTGGCGAGTGCTACTGAGTAGAATTCGCCTACTGAATCGTCTCCACGCAGAATGACACTTGGATATTTCCAGGTAATCGCTGAGCCGGTCTCCACCTGAGTCCAGCAAATCTTTGATCGAGCTCCCTTACAGATTCCTCGTTTGGTGACAAAATTATATATGCCGCCACGCCCATCCTCGTCGCCAGGATACCAGTTTTGCACGGTGGAGTATTTAATCTCTGCATCACCCAACGCAACCAGTTCCACCACTGCAGCATGCAATTGATTCTCATCTCGCATTGGGGCGGTGCAACCTTCGAGATAGCTCACATGGCTACCTTCGTCGGCGATAATCAATGTGCGCTCAAATTGACCGGTTTCAGCAGCGTTGATACGGAAGTAAGTGCTTAATTCCAGCGGGCAACGCACTCCTTTTGGGATATAGACAAATGAACCATCACTGAACACAGCTGAGTTGAGAGTGGCAAAAAAGTTGTCCGTATACGGTACTACCGAGCCGATGTATTTTTTTACCAGTTCTGGGTGTTCTTGCACCGCCTCGGAGAAGGAACAGAAAATGACGCCGTGCTTGGCTAGTTCCTCCTTGTGCGTGGTGCCGACCGAGACACTGTCAAACACCGCGTCCACCGCAACGCCGGCCAGTCGTTCGCGTTCATGCAGGGGCACCCCCAGTTTGTCGTAGGTTTCCAGTAATTTTGGGTCGACCTCGTCCAAACTTTTGGGGCGGTCCTTATCCTTGGCGCCCGGTGCTGAGTAGTAACTGATGGCTTGGTAATCGATGGGCTCGTACTTCACATGTGGCCACTTGGGTTCCTCCATTTTCTGCCAATGCCCAAAAGCCTTCAATCGCCACTCAAGCAACCATTCAGGCTCATCCTTCTTCGCCGAGATAAGCCGGATCACCTCTTCATCCAATCCGGGCGGAATGGAATCGGCCTCAACATCGGTGACAAAACCGTACTTGTAGTCGGCCTGTACAAACTGGTCGATGGTCTCAGTACCGGAACTCATTTGTCGGTCTGGGTCATTCCGCAATCAGGACATTTGCCCTGGCATCGCCCATGAAGGGAAATCTCAATTTTATTGACTTGGAACCCTTTGGGAACCTCCGCCTCAGGCACACGCGGCGCGTTCTTCAGGTCGATGTCAAAAACCTTGCCGCAATCATCACAGCAAAAGTGGGCGTGCTCCCTCATGTTGGAGCAGTAACGGGAGGCACCACTATCGACGGTGACCTGCCGAACCAGTCCGCACTTCACCAGCGCATCAAGGCAATTGTAGACCGTGGCCATGGAAATATCCGGCTTGTCGTGCTTGGCGCGCAGAAACACTTCATCCGCCGTCGGATGGTCGCTTTTGCCCAGTAGCACGCCATATACCACCTCACGCTGTGCGGTGGGTCGCAGGCCGGTCTCGGCAATGCGCTCACTCGTCGCATTGCGGTCGCGATACGAGGGGACAAAGACAGTTCGCGCTTTAATATCCTTCATTATTCGAACATTCCTACCAACCGTTTCTATTTTGTCAAGATTTAGAATAATTCTAATTCGCATTCTCAGTGAATGCGAACTAGAATCTAAAGATATGTGCCGAACTTTTGAAAAAGAGATTAAAAATCCGATTTAATCAGGCTGATTGTAAACTTGCCCGAATTTGTGCGACGCGACAAACTCCGCTGCTCATTTTCATATGAATTGGACAGTTTTGAACTTGGCGAAGGCGTTTACGCACTCAGGCGATAATGGAGTCCGGATGCTAGTGGAAGGAGGGTGCGAAGTGGTGTCGACACAACGGCCATGCCCGCTTTCGGTGGATGACTTGAAGACAGAGCTGCCGGGCGTGGATGCTGTAATAGCGGCAAGCGATGATTTTTGCGCGGAGTTGCTGGGAGCGGAGGAGGCCAAGGATTTAAAGATCATCCAGCGCTGGGGTGTGGGGTACGATGCGATTGACGTGGAAGCCGCGACAAGCGCGGGGATCGTGGTGGGATATTTGCCGGGATTTCTGGATGATGTGGTGGCGGATTATCACTGGGCACTGATGCTGGGGATGGCGCGGCGGATTCCGTGGGGACAAGCATCGATGCTAGAAGGCACATGGAAGCCGGCGTGGGGGCATGACGTGGTGGGGCGGACACTTGGCATCGTGGGCTGCGGGCGGATTGGGACAGCGGTGGCGCGCAGGGCACGTGGATTTGAGATGCGGGTGTTGGGGTTTGACCCGATGCCCAGTGACACAGCTCGCGAGGCAGGGGTGGAGTTTGTCTCGCTGGAGGAGTTGCTGGAGCAGAGTGATTTTGTTTCCCTAAATACGGCTGCGACATCAGAGAACCGGGGCATCATTGGTGAGCCGGAGTTGCGGCGGATGAAGGAGAGCGCTTACCTTATCAACACTGCGCGCGGATCTTTGCTGGACGAGGCGGCAATGGTGCGGGCACTGGGGGAGGGTTGGATTGCCGGGGCTGCACTGGACTGTTTTGAAAAGGAGCCATTGGCAGCGGATCATCCCCTGCGGTCAGCGCCAAACATTTTACTGTGTCCGCACATGGCACCCTTTGCCTGGGGTAACGCACAGGAGATGAACCACGGTGCGGCACAGACGATTTTGGACTTAAAAGCAGGGAAGCAGCCTGAACTGGTAGTGAACCCGGAGGTGTTTGGGTCCGATGCGTTGCGGGCTGAGCCGATTTAAAGCGCCGCCACTTCCTCGTTCAATAATTCCCAACCGCGCCCCAGGAGCTCGTCGCGGGTGAGGTCGCCATTGTCAACCTTTTCAATCAACTTCTTCTGCGCTAGATAGTCCTGGTTCACAATGCCGGCGCGACTCTGGAGCATACGCCATGCCTTGCGACGCTCGACGGCGAAGAGAACCATTTGGCGACTGACGGTGAAGTACTTGAATTCACCGGCAATCTCGACCTTGAAGTAGGCCCCAAAGTCAGGGACATAGGCGCGGTGGGTTTCATCAAACACCCGTCGGTAGGTGACATCCTGCTGTGTGATGCAGGTGAGCAGGTTGTCGATGTGGATGAATTCGCCAATGCTACTCTCGGGAATCATCTTTAGGTGCTGGCGGAAGCGAGCCTCACTTGCCGCCCAGTGTGCAACTGTGTAGTTGTATTTATCGCCGGTTGACTTGTATTTGGTCTCCCACCAGTCGCGCTTGATCGACGGATTACCCTTCACCTCGAAGCCCTCGGTCATTGTCTCGCCAGCGCGCGGGTTATAAATAAACTCCGGCATACCTCGACTGTCTCGGATCATGCGCGCCTGATCGGCGCTCATGTGGTCGGCCACCCCATGCTCAGGTTGGCAGGTGGTGTAGCACTGGAAGAACGCACTTCCTCGGTACTCCAAGCCATCCAGCATGGCCTTGTAGGTCTTGGCAGAATTGGCCATGGAAACCTGCGCAACGTACGGCGAGCCGTGGCCGGAGGTGAAGGCTTCGGAGACGCTCTTCTTCTCAATGAGCTTGCCCTGCGAAGCGACCCCGAACTGGTTCATATCGTACCCGCCAAGCATATTCGAGCTGTCGCTGTTCTGCCCGCCGGTGTTGGAGTATACCTGCGTGTCGAGCATTAGCAAATTCATGTTGGGCTTGTTTTGCAGAATGACCTTGGAGACGTTCTGGAAACCGATATCGCCCATGGCACCATCGCCGCCGATGGCCCATACCTTGGGCAGCTCACGCACTTCCTGGTCGGTCATCAGCGCGTCATCGAGACGGGTGAGGGTGAAATACTCGCCTTCGCCTGCCACATCGGTTTCGCGCGTAAGCAGGGCATCGGCCAATCGCTCAGGCACCACGGAACGACGCGCATGATTGACAATCGCCGACTCGCTGATGAGCCAGCTGATGGTCGCGCCGTCTTGGAAAAGTGAGTTCATCCACGGGTACGGATGCGGATTGGATGGTGGAGTGGAACCATAGACGGTGTTGCAGCCGGTGTGTGCGCCCATGTACATGACACTCATGCCGTTGGCGTGACGACCGTCGATGGCCTGTACGTCGCGATGATTAAACGCGTCTTGACGCATCACAGTGCAGAGGGCCTCGATGATTTCCTGATCGGAAATGTCCCCGTGAGACTCAAGGCGCGCGGCGGTGTCCTCATTGTCCTCTCCTCCAAGGCCCATCACTGCGTGGGCGACCCCACGTCGATACCAGTTATATTCATCCTCGCTGCGTTCCCTTAATGCTTCCAGTTTTGCAAAGCCGTTTTCCTCAAGTTCGGTCGCCTTCTCGCGCAAACGTGCGGCTTTCTTGTGGTAAATGGGCCGCATGTACGCCTCGGTAGTGGAAGCGACGGCACGCAGGACACTCTTTTCACCGCAACCGGCGCAGGCGCCATCGCCACTCACCAATGCCTCGTAATTGCGCCGCACCATTAAATGGTTGCGGAGGGCCGCCTCGCGTGAGGCTTCAGGGGTGTCGTCGTTGTAAAAGCCTAGGAATTTCTGGTTCGTGTCCGGTAACAGTCGGCTGAACACCTGTGCAGTGGTTAATTCAGCGTTCAGTTCCGGGGTTTCCTGTTCCATGCGAAGCGCATCGTGATCGCCACAGACCTGCACACACTCGCCGCAGCCCTTGCAAAGGTCAGAAACAAAAATTGAAAACAAGCCTCCGTTGCCGGGATTTTTTTTCTCCACACTCCGGAAAATTGCGTGAACATCATTGTACGCCAGCGGCTGCTTATCGATGATGTGGGTAAACTCGTTGCGTGCGGTCTCTGAAATGTCCGTGAGCTGATCCACTTCGGCGCGAAGAATATCCTTGAAAGGCGTTTTACCCTTGGCGGCAACGACTTCATTCATCTTCGCGCGACAACGCTCCTCAAGGCCTTTTACCTCGTTGAGCAACTGCTTCTGCGCATCCTTATCCCCCACATAGTTGCGAATGGCCGTCACCAGCACGGTGCTGATGTCCTGTGCGGTGTTGGGCAGCGCCGTGTCCGGACAGGCAGTGATACACTCCATGCACTGCGTACAGTTCTCGGCGATGTAAACAGGCGTCTCGCGGCGAGCGACATATTTGCTCTGCGTCGCTCCACTTGCCGCACCCATCACCCCAAGGCTTGCCAACGCGCCGGCTGGCTGGTGGTAGCCAAGGTCATTGCGAAATTCATTGTCAAACATCCCAAGTGTTTGAAACGGGTGGCGTTCCTGCTCCTCGGGCATCGCGCAGCTTGGGCAGCCGCTACTTCCGCAGCCTGCGGTATCGGGCATCTCAATTTCGCCAGCGTTGTTCGGCGCCAGCAGCGGATTGCGCATGCTCGAGGTGTCGGCGTCATCAATTTCGCCATACTTAATTTCTGTCACGCGCTCGAAGCCGCCAATCATTACCTTCATGTTCGACTCCACGACCTTCGCGCCAAAGCGGCCGAACTTCTTCTCGTACGTCTTGTGCACGATATCGTGATATTCTTCCTCGGGAATATTGTGGTCCTGCAGAAAACTCGACACCTTGAAAAAGCCGCCGAGGAACGAGTTGCCCTGCATGCGCAGATGAAGGTCCGCGCGGTTGGTGGCGCTCTTGGCGATGTCAAAACCCGGCAGAATGAACACACGAATGTTGTTCTCCTTGATAAATTGCCGATGCTTGGCCGGAATACGCTCCCACGCCGTCTCGGGCGATTCATCGGATTCCCACACAAAACTGGCTCCCTTATTTAGACCCTCAAGCGGGTTGCAATGCGTAAACGCCTTTGGATCACAGCAGAGTACGACGTCCACGTGATTCAGCTCGCAATTCACCTGAATGCGCTCAGGCGCGACGGTGAGAAAATAATTTGTTGGCGACCCTTTTTTCTCCGAACCGTACTTTGGGTTGGCCATCACGAAGAGCTTGTCCTCCAGTTGGCCGAGATCGTCGTAGGTGGGGTTTCGCTCGGAAATGATTTGTCCAAAATCGCCGATAATGGAGCCCAGGTTTTTACCGGTGGTAATCATGCCCCAGCCGCCAATGGAATGGAAACGAACGGCAATCGCACCTTTAGGTAGCAGCGACGGCGTGTCCTTTGAAATGATCGCGTACGGGTGGTCGATTCCCAGTGTGAAATATGTCTCGCCATCCGCCTCACCTTTGCCATCAGTGCGTTTGGTTTGGCCAGTCACAAACTCGTAGGCGGCCAAAGTGTGTTCCGGCCGGAAATCACGGGAGCCGATGCCGTAGCTACCGCGGAATATACGCGGAGTCTCCTCTGGCGTGATGCCCGGCAGTTCGCCGCCAAACTTCACCGATTCCTGTCCCTTACCTAACGCCGTGCGAATATCGCGCGCCAACGGATTATCGCCCGCGAGCGCCTCATCCGTACGTTCTATGATGATGACGTTCTTCTTGCCGCGTAGCGCATTGATAATCACCGCTTCAGGGAAAGGCCGAATGACATTGACGTGAATTGAGCCGACCTTGGCGTTGCGCTGGTCGCGCAGATAATCGCATGCTGCCTCGATATTTTCCGCCGCACAGCCTAGTGACACAAATACCGTGTCCGCATCCTCCGTCTTATACTCCTGCAACAATCCGTAGCGCCGGCCCGTGAGCTGTGCGAATTCCTCGCTGCATTGCTCGATAAATCCAAGGATGGGTTCGTTAAAATTGTTCCGGCGCGCGACCACACCATTCATGTGATGCTCTTGATTCTGCACCGGCCCCAGCAAAACGGGGTTCTTCAAATCCATCATCTCCGGCACACGCCTCCGCTTGGGCCCGAACAACTCCCGCTGCGCCTCCGTTGGACACTCAATAATGTCATTCGGCGCGCCCAAAAACTCCCGCAGCAAATCCGCCTCAGGCGCGCGATAAGTCCGCTCCGAGTGCGTGGTGAGCATCCCATCCTGAATATTCATGCCGGGATTTAGCGCCAGCTCATTCACCTTTCTTAGAATGATCGCAGAATCTGCCGCCTGTTGGGCGTCGCGTGCCACCATCATCGTCCAACCCGTGTCCAGTGCCCCGTAAAAGTCGTCATGCCCGCAATGCACATTGAGCGCCTGCTTCGTTAATGCCCTTGCGCCAACCTCCAGCACCATCGTCGAGAGCTTGCCCGGCGCGTGATAATACTGCTCCATCGCATAGGCAATGCCCTGCCCGGAAGTGAAATTCACCGTCCGCTTGCCCGTTACTGCAAACGCCGTCGCGCCACCCTGTGCCGCGTGCTCGCCCTCACACTCGATGGCAATCTTCTGGTTCCCCCAAACATCCAGTTTCCCCTGCGCAAACGCCTGCTGATACAGCTCGCCTCCCTCCGTCGAGGGTGTAATTGGATAAAACACCCCTCCCTCTGTAATCCGTGTCTCTACATGCTCGGCCATCAAGTGATTACCACTACACGTGACGGAGACGCCGGGATACTTTGGCTTTTCGCCGGTAGCGACCGGTATCGGGGGTGTCTCGGTTGTTGTTTGATTCGCCATACTACTGGTTAAAGTCTCCTTGGTCGCTCAACGGGTTACCCAGAATACACAGGGCCACACCCGGCTCGGGCTGGTTATCGACAAAAATGTCGGAACAATTTATTTTCCTTCATTATGCAAAAAGTGCGCTTTGCGGTGGTAGAGACTACTGATACGTCACGTTCCGTGCAATGGAAATCAGACTGGCCCAAATTGTTTACTTTTGGTCAAAAAGCCCCCAAAATTGCCTTGTGTTAACGGCTCCTGAAAATAGAACGCTACCTAATTCAAGGCAGCATCCCTATGAAGCGCAATTGGATGCGCTCGAGGGGATAATGTGTGCCGACCTCATGGCCACGGCGTTGGGCACTGCTACCATCAGCTCCACCACCAATCTGGCCATGCTGCTGGAGCAATATCGAACCACGATTCTAGAGCCCATCGAAATGCCCGCTATTGCCCAAGCCCACCGTCTGGCCAGTTGCGGTCGCACCAATGAGCTAATTGCCTTGGATCAGGAATTTCTCGGCAACCACCCCGAATGGCTCCAGCTTTCTCCGGCCAGTAAACGCTTCGGGCGCGATTTTTTGTCACGCTTGCACCCGCTGCAGGACGAACGAGTGGTGCAACGGATGCTCAAGGCTGCGCAGAATGGAAAAACCCCCGGTCACCACCTCATCGTGTTCGGGCTGACCATGGCCGTGTTTTCCATCGCTCCAAGACAGGGTCTGGCCGACTACGCGCAATTCGCACTCAACGCGCTGATCGCCACCAAGGCAGGGAAGTTAAAGCTCACGCAGGACGATCGCAACGCACTGTTCGCGCGTTCCCAATCCCGGTTGCCTGAGGCCATCGACCGAATGGTCGCCTAGCCCAGCTCGGCATTCGAATACACCGCCTGCACATCATCGTGATCATCCAGTAGATCCACGAGGCGGTTCACCTTTTCCATTTCCTTTTCGCCGGCCACCGGTGCGGATAATTCCGCCAGCGAAGTAATCTCGGCGGATTCTGAGGGAATCTCCTTTTCCTCGATCACTTTGTGTACCGATTCAAAATCCTCCGGTGCAGTCAGAATCTCATAGCCCTCCTCCTCCGTCTTGAAATCCTCCGCGCCCGCTTCCAGTGCCAGCTCCATCAGCTCATCTTCCTCAGCGTGTTCGCGCGCGATCATGATCTGCCCCTTGCGATGAAACAATCGGCTCACTGATCCCGCCGTGGCCAGCTTACCGTCATTACGCGTGAGGATGGCACGGATCTCTGACGCCGTACGGTTGCGGTTGTCGGTGGAAACCTCGCACAAAATAGCCACGCCATGAGGGCCATACACTTCATAAGTCAGCTCCTCAAAACTCACCCCCTCACCATCTCCTGTGCCTCGCGCAATCGCCCGTTGGATATTGTCCGCTGGCATGTTTGCACTGCGGCCTTTCATCACCGCCAAGCGCAGCCGAGGATTCATATCAGGATCGCCTCCGTTCAACTTAGCGGCAATCGTGATCTCCCGCGCAATCTTTGCGAACACCTTGCTGCGCTTGGCATCCATGCGCGCCTTGGTGTGCTTGATATTTGCCCATTTACTATGTCCAGCCATAACAATAAAGGAGTCGACCCAGTGAACACCAGTCCACCCACGCGCAAAAGACAAAACTCGTGGCAGGTCTGCCTACTTGGCAGGTGCGCGGCCGGTGTGTTGGGGGTTTTGCCCGCGCATGGGCCACGGGCTTTTGGCGAGTCCTTTGCTGTCGGTCTTGATGGCGTAGA
>CAZTTU010000102.1:0-9383 GCA_964616045.1 uncultured Verrucomicrobiota bacterium
AGCCGGTGGCAATATCAGGCAGTCCATCTTTATTTATGTCCTTTAGGCGCACCCCATCAGCACCCCGCGAGGTGTTGTCGATAATGTGCATCTTCCATGGCGCGGCGGCAACGGATAGGGCGAAGGATAGGAGGACAAAAATCTTCTTCATGAATCAGCTTTGTGGTGGGGATTAGTGAACCATGGGCCCTCGTGCTTTACCATTCGTTTATAATTTTTGCCTCAAAAGGTATACTTGAAGAGAATCGATGGAATATCTAGGCTGAGGAAGTGAAACCCACCTTCATAGCTTTGTTGGCTTTGTGTTTGTGTCTGCCTTTGGCGGGTGCGGATAAGAAGAAGCCGTTGCCGAAAGACCTTAAATCGCTGGAGGCGTTGGCGGAGAAGGGGGATGCAGATGCGCAAAACCAACTTGGTTACTTATATGATCGTGCTGCGATTCTTGCGACCACAGAAGAAGTAAAAAAGAAGCTGTGGACTGAAGCGGTGAAGTGGTTCCGCAAATCAGCTGAGCAGGGGGATGTAAAATCGCAATACGAACTTGGGCGGGTGTATGAATATGGCCTAGGCGTAGAGAAGGACCCCAAAGAAGCGGTGAAGTGGTATCGCAAAGCTGCTGAACAACAAATAAAAATTTAATCCGCTACTTCGGTAGCGGGCGTCGTCGTCGTCATCGTCGCCATCTGGTGGAGGGGGCGGCGACGGCGATTATCTTCCCAGCCTGATCCTAATTTCATATCAGAAAAATCGGCAAATACCGCCAATAACACCAAGTCAATATTTGGCCAAAAGGCAGTCGACCACCTGTATAGTATTGCAGTGCATAGGTTTGTGGATTACAGATTTTGATTTATGTTGGATTCATGAAAAAATCGCCTTGCGAAGGGCACTATTTGGGTTACTTTGGGAGCAACCCATTAATAGGCATGAAGAAAATATTTGCACCCCTACTGTCGGCCGCCATTGTTTTTGGCGGGTTATTCGTTGAGACATCCGCTTTTGCCGATGACAAAAAAGCAGACAAGGAAAAGCCGGCCAAAAAGAAGCGGGAGTTTCTTCCCTTCCGCGGCAAAATCAAAGCCGTTGATGCCGAAAAAAACACCATCTCGTTGAATGCCGCCAAAGGCAAACCGGACCGCGTGTTTACATTGGCCAAGGAAGCGAAGCTGACGCTGGACGGCAAGGAGGCAAAGCTGGCGGACATCAAGGTGGGAATGTATGTCGGCGGAAGCTACAAGCGCATCTCCAAAACGGAGACGGAAGCACGCACGGTGAACGTGAAAACCAAACGGCCGGAGCGGAAAAAGAAACCGGCCAAGAAAAAAGAGGAATAACCTCCAATGCTTTCCCACATGGTAGGTCCTCGGGCCTGCCTTTTTTATTTGCGGGGATGAAAGCGATCGTGCACCTCGCGTAAACGCTGGCCGGCGACGTGTGTGTACACCTCCGTGGTGCTGATGCTGGCATGACCGAGCAGTTCCTGAATCACGCGCAGGTCCGCGCCGTTTTCCATGAGGTGGGTGGCAAAGCTGTGACGGAGCATGTGCGGGGTCACGTTGCGCTCGATACCGGCCCGCGCCACGCGCGCCTTGATGCGCCCCCAGAGTGTGGATTGGGCGAAGGGTGTGCCGCGTTGGGTGAGAAACACATTGGCCGGTGAACGCGGTGTGACGAGTTTCGTCCGGCCCACGTGCAAGTAATTCTCAAGTGCTGTCACCGCTTTTTTCCCGACCGGCACCACACGTTCCCTGTTGCCTTTTCCAATGACGATCACGAAACCATCCTCCAAATGCAGCTGTTCCAGGCGGATATTGCGCAACTCGGCCAGGCGAAGGCCAGAGGCGTAGGCGAGCTCCATAATCGCCGTGGTGCAAAGATCTGTGGCTGTGGATTCAACCTGCGGCGCGAGAAGTTTTTCGATCTCCAGGTCGGACAACGACTTGGGCAGGCGTTTCCAGCGCTTGGGTAGTGAGAGATTTTCAGCAATGTTGTCAGGAACAATTTGTTCCTCCGCGGCGAATTTAAAAAACGCCCGTAGTGCGGCAATCTGGAGGTAGATCGACTCAGGACTGAGCTGGTCGCCTTTATCCTTGGCTTGCCCCTCGGGTTTGCGATTGCGTTCGTGTCTTAAAAACTTTGTGAGGTGCTTGCGGGTAACACCCTCCCAATCCTGCAAGCCGCAACCTTCAGCCCATTTAAGGAATCGAGCCAAAAGTGCGGCATAGGTTTTTTGGGTCTGGGCGGACTGGCCTTTCTCATGACGAATATGCTGTAGAAAATCTTCTACCGCCGCATTCACAACGCCTTTCCGGTGAGCTTTTCGTAGGCTTCAAGGTAACGCCCCTGACTGCGTTCAATAATCTCAGCCGGCAATGCGGGGCCGGGTGGGGTCTTGTCCCAGTCGAGGGTTTCCAGGTAGTCGCGGACGAATTGCTTGTCAAAGGCATGCTGGCCGCGGCCCGGCTCGTATTCATCCAATGGCCAGAAGCGTGAGCTGTCAGGGGTGAGCACCTCATCGATAAGAATCAGCTCACCGTCGAGTTTTCCAAATTCAAACTTGGTGTCCGCGATGATAATACCGCGATCACGGGCGTAGTTGCGGGCCTCAGTGTAAATTTGCAGTGAGAGATCGCATACCTTTTCGGCAACCTCGCGGCCTTCAATTTCCACGGCCTTTTCGAAGGAAATATTTTCATCATGCCCCTCATCAGCCTTGGTGCTCGGCGTGAAAAGCGGTTGCTCCAATTCAGCAGATTCCTGCAACCCCTCGGGCAATTGGATGCCGCAAACGGTCCCTTCCCGTTTATACTCTTTCCAGCCGCTGCCGGCGATATAGCCGCGCACGATACACTCGATATTCAGTGGTTCAGCCTTTTTCACCACCATACTGCGCGATTCGAGGTGCGCCAGATTATCAGGCAACCCATCAGACACACGGTGGTTCGGCACGAGGTCTGCGTATTTATCGAACCAAAAATGAGAAATCTGCGTGAGCACCTCACCTTTGCGTGGGATGCCATTGGGCATAATGACGTCAAAGGCACTGATGCGATCGGAGGCGACGAAGAGGAAGTGTTCCCCCATGTCGAACACTTCGCGGACCTTGCCGCTTTTCACCTTGGTCAATTCGGGAATATCCAGCTCAAGTAATGCATCATCAGGCATAACGAGCTGTATCCGATGCAGGTGATGCCGGCAAGACGGAATCATTCACCAATCATTCACGCCCAACCGATGCCCTCGACAGTCCGTCTATTGCCCGTTATTTTCCCCGCGTGAATATTCTGGTCACTGGCGGCGTGGGATTCATTGGCTCGCATGTTTGTGAGCACCTGCTCGAGGCCGGACATACCGTTTGTGTACTAGATGATCTGAACGACTTCTACGATCCCGCCATCAAGCAGAATACCCTGCGCGAATTGCAATCGCGCGCGCAGTCCTTTTCGTTTGTGCATACGGATATCACGAATCGTGGCGAGGTGAATGAAGTGTTCGGCAGTATGGCGTTCGACCAAATTATCCATCTCGCGGCGCGTGCTGGTGTGCGACCAAGCTTGGAGAATCCAGCGCTGTATCAACGTGTCAACGTCGAGGGCACAGCAAACGTGCTGGAGGCGGCACGCGAACATGGTGTCAACAAGATCACCATTGCTTCGTCATCGAGTGTGTATGGTGTTAACTCTCAAGTGCCCTTCAGAGAAACCGACCCTGTTTTCAGCGCCATTTCCCCTTATGCCGCCAGTAAGCTCGCCTGTGAGGCGCTCGGCCATGTGTATCATCACGTGCATGGCATGGATATTTGTATACTGCGGTTCTTCACCGTTTACGGCCCGCGCCAGCGACCAGATCTTGCCATCCACAAGTTTGCTAAGCTAATACATTCCGGCCGGCCAATCCCCGTCTTTGGCGATGGTGGCTCTTCACGTGATTACACGTATGTGGATGACACAGTCGACGGTGTGCTGGCCGCAACGGAAAAAGAATTTGGATTTGAGATCATCAACCTTGGTGAATCACAAACCGTCGAACTGGATCGGCTCATCGGTCTGATCGAACAAGCGATGGGTGTAAAGGCGGACATCAACCGCCAACCCGGCCAGCCTGGCGATGTGCCTGTCACTTTTGCCAATATCGAAAAAGCGCAGAGGTTGCTGGGATACAATCCACAAACCAAGATTGAAGATGGCATCCCGCGCTTCATCAAGTGGTTTCGGCAACAGAATCTCTGACCTGCCTATGCTCGCCGAGTTTGTCTACTGCTATCTGCTTCGTCCCTGGCCTTTAAGGCAGTTGACGAATTGGACCATTCGCAAGCTCCTACCCAAGCAATTGCAGATCGGAGAGGCTACAATTGTGCTTAACCCCAACGATCCGGTAGTGTCAGGCGCGCTCAATTTCGGATTGTACGAAAAAGCCGAGACGAAATTTTTCCAGACTGCCTGCCATCCCGGCATGACCTTTCTCGACGTGGGCGCGAACATCGGCTACTACACTGCGCTGGCTGCGCGCGCTGTGGGCCCGAATGGCAAAGTCATCGCGCTGGAGCCCGACCCCGAAAGTTACAAGTATCTCAAGCAAACTATTGCCGCCAATGCCGTGGGCAACGTGCAGGCATTCCTGATCGCTGCCTCTGATGTGCCCGCGACCTTGCCGCTTTTCGTTTCAAGAGACAACCGGGGTGACAATCGCCTTTACCGGCCCGGTGCCAACTGGCCCAAGATCGAGGTTAAAGCCCGCCCCATCGATGCGCTGCTGGCGGAAAACGAGATTGAAACAGTGAATCTCATCAAGATCGATGTGCAGGGCTACGAGCCCAAAGTCATCGCCGGTCTCAGTGAGACCATTCGCTGCTCCCCCAGACTCACGCTACTAACCGAGTTTTGGCCCAAAGGCATCCGCGATGCAGGAGGCGACCCCAGGGAATTTCTCAAGATCCTTCAAGAGCTGGGTCTTGCCCTGCATGAACTGAAGACCGATGGTGAACTCATCGAACTCAAAGACAACGATGATTTGATTGCCCGGCATCAGGGCCGTAAATACACCAATCTGGTGGGGCGCAAGGAAAGCACGAGCTCAAAAGCATGAGCGAGGCGCCCACAGAATCCAAGGCCACATTCTTTCGCCAAAGTGGTTGGGTTGCCTTAGCCACGGTTCTCGGCGGCGTCTTTCTCACCGCTGTCCATATTGTCACCAGCAGCAAGCATGGGGGCATGACCGAAGCCGAGTACAGCATCTTTGTAACCCTGCTTCGCGTGCAACTGCTCATCAGCATCCCCGCTGCCGGCCTTCAGGCCATGTTTGCCCGCCAATCTGCTGCCGTGTCCAGTGACAAGGAACGCTGCCAACTGACCACCACTCTCTTCCGCGTTGCAATCGCCATTGTCATCTTCTGGTTTATCTGCCTCATACTGCTTGCCATCATCCAATCAACCACTCCCGACATTTACCAGCGATGGAACATTAAAGAACCTGCCGCCGTATGGCTGGCCTTGACCGTTGGACTTGGCTTTGTGCTTTTGTCTGTCTTGCGCGGCGCTCTCACCGGGCGGCAAAATTTTTGGGGGCTTGGCTGGACCATAACCATTGAAGGCGTGGTTCGCTTCATCGCCGTCGCCGTAGCAATGGCACTCGGCCATCAAGCCGCCGGAGGCATAGCTGGTGTTCTCATCGGTTTGCTTATATCCCTAGCTCTGGCCACCTGGTGGCTGCGTGACCTTCCTTGGCGGAGCCGCGAACCTGTTGACTGGAGCCCCTGGTTGAAACGTGCCCTCCCTCTCGCAATCGGCCCTGGGGTGATGGTCTTCATGTTCAGTGCTGACGTTCTCTTCGTGCAAACCTCCTTCGTCAATGGGCAAGCGCACTTTTACATGCCTGTGGCCACTGTTGGCATGGCAATCTTCATGTTTCTAACTCCCATGGCCATTGTGATGTTTCCCAAGCTCGTCAGCAGCAATGCTCAGGGCGAAAAATCACAAGCCCTCAAACTTGCCTTGACCGGCACGGCCACGCTGGGTGGGTTGGCGGTGCTCACCCTTCTACTCGTGCCTAAGCTCCCATTGTGGGTGCTCTATTATAATAATCCCCTCTACTGGCAGTCCAGCCCACTGGTCGCCTGGTACATTGTCGCCCTTTACCCGCTACTGCTTGCTAACGTCCTAATTGGAAATCTTCTGGCCAAAGAACGCCTCGGTGTATGGCCGTGCACAATTTTGGTTATTCTCGCAACGGGATACGCGGGTGCCCTCATTTGGCAGCAACCAAAACTGCTGGAGATGCTTGGGAACGCGACTCTCACCAAGGAGCTGCTGACTCCCGCAACACAAGAGGCATTTCTGCGAATCATCAAGACATTTGGCGGATTCAACCTTGTCATCCTAGCGTTAAGTGCCGGCCTAACTTGGCGATTTATCAGCCCCCCAAAAAACTAGTCGTTCTTGCTCCTCGGTCGCGGTGGAGGCGCATTGAGTTTCAAATAAAGCCAAGTCTCCAGTGGGCGGAATGGTCGTAGCCACAGATAAAACGGCGAATACACCAGTCGCAACCGCACGACTGAGAGAAACATCACAAGCGACGTCCGCCACAGGTTGGCCGTAACTTTTGACCCCAGCTTGTCCGTCCACTCGATGGGCATCTCCTTCACCGTGAAACCCGCCCGCTTAAGCGAGAAGAGCAGGTTGACGTCGAAAGCCAGATCCGCAATGCGCAGGGACTCAAGAATTTGTTCCAGTGCCTCGCGCCGCATTACCTTTGCAGGGCACTGCGTATCCCTGATACCCATCCAGAAAAGTGTCCCCACGATCATGTGGAATCCGCGGCTAAAAATCCTTCGCAGCCGCGTCTGGCTTTGGTGCAGCACCGCGCCCGGTAGCCAGCGCGAACCGATCAGGCAATCCGCCTCGCCCGCGGCGCATTGCTTCACCAACTCGTGAAACGCCGAGGGCGGAGTAGCTCCATCGGCATCCACGTATCCAGTCAAAACTGCTTGGACCTCTGCCGCTTTCTTAAAGCCGTCAATCAATGCACCACCTTTGCCAATGGGCTCCTTAAAATTCAGCGAGTCGATTTCAGGGAATTCCTCGGCAACTTTCTTTACGACTCCAAGCGTGTTGTCGCGGCAGCCGTTGAGTACCACCACGACGCGGAATTCTCCCCTGTAGTTTTTCCGGAAGTATTTTGCATAATCACGCAGCACAGGCCCGATACGCTCTTCCTCATTATACGCAGGAATGAGCAGCAGCACGCTCGGTTGGGAGTCTTCACCAGCCATTCAGAGAAGATTCACGGGGTCAATGTCAATGGTCAAAGTCACGTCGTCTGGCAGCGCAAGGTTGGCATCAATGCTGGCGAGATGACGGCTGAGCACACTCATTTGGTCAAGGCGCAGCATGATTTGATGTCGATAATAATTCTCCGCACGTAACAACGGTGCGGGAGCGGGGCCAGCGATGATGAGACCGGGCAAATCAATTGCGAGTTTATCCAGCTCTCGCTTCAGGTGGTCAGCTGAAAATTTCACCCTGTCCTCATTTCGTCCACGCAGGGTGATCAGCACAGCACGCGTGTAGGGTGGATAGCGCAGTTGCTCGCGAAATTCCATTTCCGCTTCAAAGAAGCCCTCAAAGTCATGCCGCCGCGCAAACTGAATGGCGGGATGTACGGGCGAAAATGTTTGCACCACCACTTCGCCTTCCACATCGCCACGACCTGCGCGGCCAGCCACTTGTGTGAGCAATTGAAAGGTTCTCTCACCTGCGCGAAAGTCGGCGAGGTGCAGGCCGGTGTCCGCATATACGATGCCCACGAGCGTAACGCGCGGGAAGTGCAGGCCTTTGGCGATCATTTGTGTGCCCACGAGTATATCAATCTTGCCTCGGCGAAAATCACCTAGAATTCGCCGGTAGTCGTCCTTGCGCTTAAGTGCATCCGAGTCCATTCGACTCACGTTGGTGCCGGGGAAAAGTTTTCGCAGCACATCCTCCACTTTTTCCGTGCCTAGGCCGTGGAAACGGATTTCTGGTGCGTGACATTTCAGATTAGGACAACGCGTCGGGGCGGGCGAGCTGTGGGCGCAAATGTGGCAGCGCAGTGTTTGCTCACGACGATAATACGTAAGCGATAAGCTGCAGTTTGGACATTCAGCCACATGACCGCATTTTGGGCACTGCATTGAGGTAGCAAACCCACGTCGGTTTAAAAATAAAATCACCTGCTCATTCTGCTCAAGCCGATTACGGATGGCCTCCTTTAGTCGTTGTGAAAAAATAGGAGGCCCCTTGCCTTTGTGTGATTCGGTGCGCATGTCCTGCACGCGTACTAACGGCATCTGTTTGTTATCTGCTCGATGAGGCAGCTCCAGCAACGTGTACTTGCCGCGTTTCACATTGTGATAACTTTCCAGAGATGGAGTTGCCGAACCGAGTACCACGGTAGCATTTTCGCGCTGGCCGCGCACCACGGCCACGTCACGCGCGTGATAGCGGGGCGATTCCTCCTGTTTGTAGGAATTCTCGTGTTCCTCATCTACGATTATCAGCCCCAAAGGTTCTACTGGAGCGAAAATTGCTGAACGCGCTCCAATCACAATCTTGGCCCGGCCCTGTCGGATTTTGTGCCACTCATCATGACGCTCACCGGCCGAAAGATGACTGTGTAAAACCGCCACCAGCGTCTTGAGGGGTCCTGTGCTGAAGCGCGCCTTGAACCGCTCAACAGTTTGAGGCGTAAGCGAAATTTCCGGCACCAGAACAATCGCGCCCTTGCCTTGTTCCAGCGCGCGCGCAATGGCCTGCAAGTAAACCTCCGTCTTGCCGCTGCCAGTCACGCCGTACAGTAAAAAGAATTCACCGGGCTTTTTATTAATTTCAACTAAGGCCACAGATTGTTCCGAGTTAAGCTCAAGCGGTTCGGTGGGAACAATCTCCTCATTCGCATATGGATCACGCTCAGAAATTTGCGGGGCGATCTCCACTAATCTCTTGTCTTCAAGCTTGCGAACTGTCGCTGCGGTCGTTCCAGTGATTTTGAGTAACTCCTGAAGAGCGATGGACCGGTTTTCCTCAATGACATGATAAATTTCCTTTTGGCGCTTGGTTAAGCTCTCCGCATCATCATTACCGGGGAGCAGGCGAATAAACAGTCGTTCGCGCCACCCTTCCTGCTCCTTACGCACCGCATCAGGCAGCACACTTTTAAGGGCGGTCTCTGGCGCACAGCAATAGTAGTCGGCAATCCACCTGGCCAGCTCCAATACCCGCGGTGTTACCAGTGACTGGGCTCCGATGATCTTGGAGATCGGCTTGAGAGAATCATATTCCGATTGTTGGGTCAGGCCAGTTACACAGCCCAATACTTCGCGCCGTCCAAAGGGCACCTTCACACGAGTT
>CAZTTU010000103.1:0-9309 GCA_964616045.1 uncultured Verrucomicrobiota bacterium
GGATTGGTAGCCGCCCGGCTGGTAGACTTCGGTTTATCTCAAGGGCGGCTTTTTTGCATATATCGCCTATGAACTCATCTCCCAGAAAAGCTGAAGCTCTCGTTCTGGATAGGATCGCCAAGCTGCGCGTAAAGGCACGGAAACTATACGACCTTAATATCGAGCCGGCCGTTACATACGATCTAAAAGGGCTGGCGGCGGGGCAAGCAAACCACAGAGCCAACAAGATCCGGTTTAATCGCAAATTACTTGAAAAGTACACCAGCGAATTCGTCGATCAAACTGTTCCCCATGAGTTTGCCCACTTGGCGGCATATCGGAAGTTCGGCAGCAGAATTAAACCACACGGTCCTGAGTGGAAAACCGTGATGGTAGCCTTGGGGGCAAAACCTTCCAGAACACACAGTTTTGACGTCTCATCAACAAGGCAGCTGAAACGGTTCCTCTACCGGTGTAATTGCCCCAATTCCTCTTATGAACTGACCTCGGTGCGGCATAACAAGATCCAGCGCGGCCAGATTTATCTCTGCAAGAAATGTGCCGGCCCTCTACGCCTGCTCAAAAACAAAAAAAGCCACCACAAGTCATTCTAGACTTCCAGTAGGTGTTGGGTGAAGTTGTCATTGGGGGAACAACATCCCTGCACTGTAGTGGCGCGGGAATTATGACTAGCGGGGTGGATGAGGCAACCGCGAATGAACTACTTCCCCGCCTTCACCACCGCACCATTGCCAGCCTGTTTCTTGGAATACTCCACTCTGTGCCACACCGCACTGCCTTGTACAAGCATGACGGTATCCCCGTCATTATTTAGCGGCATGCTGTTACTCTTCATCGTGATAACCCGCCTGCCATTGGCCGCAATTGAGCCGGACAACCCGTAAACATTTTTGGCCTTATCCCGCAGCAACCAGCCCTGCAACGACACCGCCTTCCTTGAGGTGTTCACCAGCGTCACCTGTTCCTTGCCTGCATCCTTCCCCTTTGGGTTGGGCAGTATTGAAAAGATACGCAACACGCCTGCCTTTTCCTTCTTGGTGGAGGTTTTAGGACGCTTACGCCACACCCAAGGGGCAACCGGATTCTTGGTCGCCCACACCCCCTTGCGGGCCGCTCTAGCTGCCAACTGCGCCGCAGACAGCTGCTGGTTGTTGCTGTATTGTACGTAATGCCACGCCCAACCTTCAGCCACCATCTCCTTGTTAACCCACTGGGAGCCAACATTGATGTGGGCAAGCAACCTCCCATATAAATCCGGTTTACTCCATGTCACAGTCACCTGTTTGTCCAATACCTTGGCCGATAAAGCCTTGGTGGCCTTGTCCCCGGAGGGTTGCTTGTTCTCGGGCGCGTCAATACCTTCAAGACCTATCTTATGCGTTTTCTTATCAGAAGTGATGACCGTGATGGTGTCCCCATCAACAACGCGGACCACCCTACCAACGAACGTGCCTGCGCCGAATGCAGGCAGACATAAAAACAAAGCCAAAAAAGCCAATAAGATAGGTTTCATCACCGACAACCCTACACCCAACCGCCCCCGTGTAAATCCCCATATTCATCCGTGGCGGAAGATATTTTACTGTCACTAGGCGGTTTCTGTGATGCAGTAGAGGCATCATGAAAAACATCGACATCAAATCACTAATTATCGGGTTCCTCCTTTGCGCCGTCCTGTTCCTTTCGATGGGGCTGGCTAACAACGCTGTTCAAGAGGTTCGCATTGTTGGAATCGACAAGGGTTCCTTCGAAAGTTGGGAAGCCATCAACACGAAGTAGGGTGGGTCTACCTACCTGACGCCTGTCCCACCATTTCCATCCGAAATAAACAGCACACAACATTAACGGAGGAGCAGTCAACATCAATAGGGTGGGAAAATGCATGCCAATGAGCGTAGGTTGCCAGTTTAGCACTGGCAACCCTACATCTCCCGCCACGGCTGCTCAAGGGCTGAACTTGGGGAACCATCGACGGATCATTTCCACTTGATGGTGTTTCCGGCACGAATTTGAGTGGGTTCCTTGCTCGTAATATCTGTGGCCATTTATTTGGGCCAAAATTCGGGTTTACGAGGGGAAGTGTGGTGCGTAGAGTTGGCGGGTGAAGAACCGAACTTGGATCATGATGGCATTCGCGCTGATCGCATCCCAGCAATGGGTTAGTGGGGGTGCAGGAGTCGGACCAGCACCCGGCGGTGGTACAACCCCAGCGCCCGGCGGCGGCACTCGTCCTGCCGTTGACAATACCTCGAACTCAAACGGTTATGGCAGAGGCGTGGCGAACTATGGGGTCACCACAATCTCAATAGCTGGTCGGAATCCGCGAACTATCACGCCTCGCATCATGGTGCTGGGTTTCAGTAGGCGCGGCGCGCGCATCATGCTTCGCGGCTACCGAATCGTCGTTTTAGGCGGAGGCACAACCCAACCCGGCGGAGGCACAACCCAACCCGGCGGAGGCACAACCCAACCCGGTGGAGGCATAACCCAACCCGGTGGAGGCACAACCCAACCCGGTGGAGGCACAACTCAACCCGGTGGAGGCACAACCCAACCCGGTGGAGGCACAACCCAACCCGGTGGAGGCACAACCCAACCCGGTGGAGGCACGACTCAACCGTAGGGTTGGCGCATGAAGAAACTCCTCCTATTGGTGATGGCTGTGATGTTGGTAGGTTGTGCGACACCTATTATCGACAACAATGCCAATATGTCCAAGCTGAGTGCGGGCATGACAAAGGCACAGGTTCTTGAAGTAATGGGGCCAGCGGGAAAAACGGAGGCATACGGGTCCAGGCGGTGTGTTGGAGTTTTTGTTTTATCGTACCGGAAAGCCATGGCGCATTCGTGTTCGGATCTCCTCGGCATTGAGTTGACGGAAATGCTCGTCGTCGAATCCATGCCCTTTTGGGCCGTGGCAACTCGCCCTTAATCCGCCCCCAATGTCTTGGTTGTCTTGTTCTTTTTTGTTCGCCACTTGTGCCCCCTTGGGCCGTGGCATTGTGCCCTTAATGTGCCCTCGAGGGTGTGGCGGGTTGTTGATGGCCGCGATTGAGCCCGGAAATTCTGAGAAATTAATGGTACCCCGGGAGGGAATCGAACCCACAACAAACGGATTAAGAGTCCGCTGCTCTACCAATTGAGCTACCGAGGCAACCGGGCGCGAATACTCAGAGTTGAGCAGACTCGGGTCAACCTTTTTCCCGACTAAGGATTAGTCAGCATCAATCGATTAGCCACTAGGAAACGCGTCCTGACATGCTCTGCCTCAGCCTGTTCGCGATGAACAACAGCCCTAGCGCTGCCAGTTATCTGCGCCAGTTGGGCTGCGGAGGTTAACTTCTTGATCGCTTCCTGGTATTCAGAGCGGGCTGCAACCTCAGCTTCTTCGGCAGATTTTGCATCAACCGCGGCTTGAGCTAGTGATTGCTCCGCTTCCTTGAAGGAACGAGCAGCCTCGTTCTTCTCCTTCACAGCTTGGTCCAGCAAAATTGTCGCCATTGCTATCTGAGCAATCAGTGTCGCGCGTTGCTGCTCTGTGGCGCGTTCACTTTTCAGTTTGGTGAGCTTCGCAAGCCGCTTTCGATCAATCATGATCGCTTCGGCCTGAAGTGCGACCACGCGTAAATTTACCAGATTTTGTTGTGCACTATCCAGAGGCTCACCAAGGGCCTTCTGGGCAGCTTGTGCCTTCTGTAATATTCCACTCTGCAATGATTTGGTTCTTTCTACTGCGACCCGAGTCTGCTGTCTGCCCAAGAGCTCCTTTTCCCCGGCCGCCAGCATAGCATTTAGTTGTTTTAACACTAATTGGGCGGCAATGAACACGACTTGCGTCTTATCTGCGCTTTGGCCAGCTAGATTTACTGCATTCACCGCTGCATCACATGCCGCGTTGATCTTCGTAAAGTTTGCTGTAGCCCGGGTTAGCTCCTTCCTGGTGAGACCTAAAGACTGCGCAGCTCCATCCACAGCCTTTTTCCCCTTGGCTTGCGAAGTCAAAAGCTCAACCACCCTTGACTTAGCTTCAGAAAGCTCCCTGCGGGTTTCAATCAGTTTTTTTTGGTTCAGGAGAAGATCATCGGATCGCAATTTTGCCATTGCCTTGGCATCCAAATCCTTCTTTCTTGCCTGAGCTGCAATTAACTGTGTCTTCTGATAGCTGGCAGTGAGCTTGCCTATCTCCAATCGAATTTCCCGCAACGCCCCATCTTTAGTAGCTGCATCTACCTGGGTGTGCTTCAATTGGCTGGCCAGGTTGGTATCAGCAGGTCTATTTCTAGAACGGGCCAAAGCTACACCCAAAGAATTGGTAGCCGCCTGCCAAGACTTCAAGGCCGGTTGCTCCTGTTGGGTCACGGCCTTGTCCAAGTGCCATTTTACTGTATTGAAAAGTTGATTCTTCTGCGCCCAATCACGGTTTGCAACAGCAGCAGCCAAAGCTGCTTTTTTTGACAAATCTTGAATCCGGCGTTGGTCATTTTCCAGATCACGTACGTGCCGTTCTTCTACCTGCACATGCGCTCGTGTATTTGAAATGGGCAAAGACAGCGCCCTGTACAGGGTTGCTTCCTTCTGATGCAATGATTCCCGCTCAGCCAATATTCCACGAACTTGTTCCAGTTGCTTATGGGCCAACTGCTGCTGATTCAACATGTTGTCACGAATCACAGCAGCTTTTTTGAGGGCAAGCAATTTCGCATCCCGATCGCGCTTCGCATTATTGAAGGTGTTATTTGCAGCTGTGACTGTGGCGCGCAACTTGTTACGAGCTGCCTCAGATTCCTTGAATTGTTGAACTGCCAAGTTCCATGCGCCCTCTGCTAAATCATTTGATTTCCGGGCACCCTTTACCGCAGCGGTGACTTCCACAGAACCGGCTTGCTTCAAATCTGCATCCTTCTTTTTTGCCAATAAATTATCACTATGCTTCTGTGCAAGTTCCAGTTTGGCCTTGGAATCAGCCATAGACTTTTTCGCTGCTTCCACCCCTTGTTCCCCCGCTTGCACAAGAACCACCAGTTTATCGTTCATAATTTTGGCTGAAGTGGCCTCTGCCCTTGCCTCGGAAACCACCTTGCTGGCCGCAACCTGCTCGGCCTTTGCTTTTGTGTCGGCAATGACAGCAGCCTTCAATTGGATCACCGAGCTCAAATGCGCTTTGACTGCGGTGTCATGAGCCGCCTTTGCACTAGCAACATTCGTGTTTGCTTCAACCAATGCCTTTTCAGAATTAGCCTTGTTTGTAATGGCATCCACGGAAGCCTTTGTCATGATCGCGTTATCTGCTTCCGTCGACATCAGGCTCTTGTCAAGGACCGACAAGCTCGCCTTCGCGGCATTGAGCAAATTTGATTTTTCTGTCGCCCCCTTGGCGGCGACAGCCAATTCGGCCTTTGCCTTGATATCAGCAGCCAAAGCTGAATTCACGGCAATATCAGCTGCTTTTTTAGATTTATCAGCGGACACAAGCGCAGAGTTCGCCATTTCCAAAACCCTTTTCGCTGTGTCTGCCAGTTTGCGCTTGGCAACCGCTTCAGCCATCGCCTTGTCCTTTTCTGCCTTGGGTTTCTTGGGGTCCGCCCCAACGGCCTTGGAATTTGCCACTGCTGCTTGAGCAACCATATAAGCAGTCTTGGAGGCAATTGTCGCCTTCATCAAAGCGTCCTTTGTTGAAATGACCGCCTTGGCCGCTCCCATTTTTTCAGTGGTCGCCTTAATTAATGTTGCGGCAGCATTTACGGCCGTTTTTTTCGCAGTGGCAGCTGTGGCTTCCGCAGTTTTGGATGCCTTTTCAACAACTTGTAAATCGCTGGTCGCCTTGGCCAATGCCGCCTTGGCTGTCGCAAGCGCCTTGTCTGCCTTGGCTTTTTCACTAACTGCCTTATCTGCAATCGCCGCGTTTTTGGAAGCCACAAGCATGGCAGGTTTCTGTCTCATCTTAACAAGACCTTCATGAAACTTTTGCACAGCGGCTGCAACCGTACTTTTGCCAGCCACATCCTTAGTAGCAGCAGTCAAAGTGGCACTCGCCTTACTGGCCGTGACTGTGGCAGCAGTCGCTTTAGCTGACGCAACTTTGGAAGCATTTTCAGCATCTGCGTATTCCTTTTGAGCCTTCACCAATTTTGATTTCATTGTCACCAATGATTTTTCTGCAACTGATTTATCTGCACTTGCCCTGGCGGCAGTCACCTTGGCGGCGGCCAATTCCATTGCGGCAGCCTTAACTGTTTTATTGAGCTCAACAATGTAGGCAGTTTGAGCCTTCGCGAACACTTCGGTGGCTTTAACCAAAACACCCTCATCTACAGCCAACTGCTTAGCATTCGTTGCCAGCAATGCAGTATGGGTCTTGGTTGCAAGCTCGGACTGCCCATTTTCCTGCTTCTTAGAATTTTCAAGATCCTTTTGAGCTGCGCTGTGATCGGCCTCTTTACTGTCAAAGGCAGCCTTGGAATTGCTGAGTGCCTGTTGCTTATCATCTCGAAGAGCCGTTAGACTCTCGCGTTTGGCTTGGGCTATTTGCCATTTTGTTCGACTAGCATAAACAGCCTTTTCGCACATCACCATCTCGGCCAAAGCAATAGTTTCGGCTTCTGCAATTTCTTTAAGTTTCGCGTTCGCCGCTTCAAGCCGATCACGATAAGCAACCCGTTGGGCCCGAATATTCGCTCGGGACTGATAGTAACTGTCAAACTTAGACTGTTGCACCTTTGTAATGTTTCGGCCAGGCATAGCCATGGCATCCCACTTCGCCCAAGCGCGATGAAGAACATGCGGCATCGTGCCAAAGGAGATTTCCGCGATTTCAGCACCCTTAAGCTGCAGATTATGAAAAGGAGAATGATCAACCACCAGCACACCCTTGTCCCACATCATTCCCTTAAGCTTGATCTCAGTGCCGGAAACAGTACGCACTGTCCATCCTTCCTTTGCACGTCCTGGTTTCTGAAAAAAGACGGCCAACGCTTCACTCATGACCTGGTATTTTTTCTCGCCAAATAAAAGGGTCTTAATGGTAATGGTTTTGTCCTGGATAGATATAATTTCACCCTCCTGAAAATCGCCTCCATTGAGCAACACACCCGGTCGGCCAGTCTTTCCAAAACGAATTCGATCGGCATGTGCCAAGGAGATTGGCTTGAAGAAAATTGCGGATAAGTTAACCGTAGAAAGTCGAATATGTTGCTGGCCATCGGCAAAGTGCACGCGACTTTCAGTAAGCGCCTTGATCGGGTGTGCGATATAGCTGCCATTCCAAGCCAAAGCCCCACCTGCTGATATCGCTGCAGATGTCATTGGTCGAGGTTGCTCAATCACTGAACTCAAAGGCATTAAACTCAAGCCAGGGCCACTCCATTCCAGTTCCAGAATCGCGTGGCTGGCAAGATTCAGATACTCGAGTCGAAAATCATGACTACCTGCCATTAACTTTGCACTCCCAACAGTACGCCGAAGGGAAAATTCAGCGGGAATATCCGCAATCATTTTGCCCCCTACAAAGAGGCGCGCCCCATCATCTGACGCCATGTGAAATTGGTATGCGCCAGACCGAGGAACATCGAGTTTTCCTTCAAATAGAATTGCCCCAGAAACATTCCCCAAACGAGAAACTGTAACGTAATTGCGAGGCACTTCATCGGTGGAACTGGGCTTTATGACCCCCACATCTGGGAATTTAGGGTAACTGCCCCTATAGATTTTTGCTCTCACACCCTGCAACCCCACCGGAATTGAAAAGGATTCCCCCAGATACGCACCACGAATGTTGTTCCAAGTGTAATTTTTCCCTGCTAAGCGAAGACCAGTGTTGTCGATTTTCTCCAATTGCCCGGATTGAAACTGGCCGTCACGCTTCTGGATAGTCGCAGCGAAGAGGGTAAAACAACTACCTATGGCTACGACTAGACTAAAAGCCAAACGATACATGTAACAAATCTATCGCTGATAAAGAGGGATGTAGTGATAAGGCATCGCGAGCATGGTGGTGAACACCGAAGTTGTATAAATAGGCCCTACGCCACCGCGCTGATGTTGATTCCAGTAGTACATGGTGCCTTGCTTCTTCACGTCCTTGACCACAGTGTCGGCGATAATTTTGTACCAACGTTCCCATGTCTTGCCGCCAATCATGTATTGGGCTGGGGCCGCGTAGAAGTTGCCGTACACGTACCACGAATGCGAGGTGTGGTGGGTGGTCTCCAGGTACTTTGAACCCTTCATAACAAGCGGGTCATCATACAAGCCGCAGACCTGGAGTGAATAAATCGCCGCCGCAGTGCGGGCATAGCCCGGACCGGAGCCGGGCTGATAGCTGAAGCCACCTGAACCGGAATGGTGGCAGGCCTTCACATATTTCACGGCCTTATCGATGGTACGTTGTGGCACGTCAATGCCACCGTTCTTTGCCGCGCGCAATGCCACCACCTGCAGGACTGTAACTGAAATGTCAGCATCGCGTACCAAAGGCCGATAACGCCAGCCGCCCTGCGAGTTTTGGCTGGCGATGATGAGCTTGATGGCCCGCTCAAGCTTTGGGCGTATCGCCTTGGAGCGCGTTTGCCCGTATAACTCAGCCAAGGCGATGGTGGCAATGCCATGGCCATACATATATTGGCCGCTGGCGTGAGCCCCATAAATACCGTCAGGCCCCATGACGTTCAGTAGATAATCCATCCCCTTCTTCACATGCTTGCCGTACGGGCCTTCACCAGGGAGATTGCCGGCAGACTGAAAGGCAATCAGCGTGTAGCCGGTAATGGCTACGGGATGACGACGCTCCTCGGAGTTTTCGCCCCACGAGCCATTTGACTTCTGTTTATTCGCCAGATACTTCAGTGCACCCTCAATGATTTTTTCGTGGGTAGTCGAAACTTTTACAGTGTCCCTCGGGCGGGGTTTCGCTCCTGGTGCAGCAGCAGCCTCAGCAAACTGAAACGTAAATATGGCAATACATAAGCTGAACCTTATCGAGCGTGACACAGCGTTTACCTTTCCTAAGCTAACGGCGCTTTCGGCTGTCGGACAGACGCTTGAGGAATTGCTCCACCAGCGTGCCGTATTCCTGCGGGGTTTTGGATCGTGAGGACTGTAACAGCGCTTCGCGTTCACGTTGCGGCAATCCGAGAAAACCTCCCTTGCCATCTGTAGAACCCAATTTCCCTTTTCCTCCAGGTCCATCCCAGTTGCCGATCTTCCCATCACCCTTCGGACTGGGCTCACCCTTGCCAGGTTGCTGACCCGCCTGCTGCCCGGGTTGCTGTCCGGGTTGCTGTCCGGGTTGCTGTCCGGGTTGCTGTCCGGGTT
>CAZTTU010000104.1:0-9244 GCA_964616045.1 uncultured Verrucomicrobiota bacterium
CCTCATCCCAGTTGGCTTTGTTCTTTTGGCCTGACGTCTGACTCAAGGCCAGCAGACGGCCGTTGCCCCATTTTAGAGCGGTCTCAACCGAATCATTCAGGCGGGCGCGAATCCTGTTACCCATCACCAGCCGATCCACGATGACCTCGATATTGTGCTTCTTTCTGGAATCAAGCTTAACCCGCGTATTGGCAGCCAACTCAACCAATTCCCCGTCCACTCGCGCCCGCACAAATCCCTCCCTGGCCATTCGTTCAATGACATCCCGAAACTCCCCCTTCTGGTGTTCCACCACGGGCGCGGCCACCATCAAGCGGGTCTTTTCCGGGAGAGAAATAAGCTTATCCACGATTTCCTCCGGCGTCTGTCGGCTCATGGGTTCGCCACTCTCCGGACAATGCGGCTGACCGATATGCGCGAACAGAAGTCGGAGATAGTCATAAATCTCCGTGGTGGTGGCGATGATGGAGCGCGGGCTGGCCCCGGCGCTGCGCTGCTCAATGGCAATCGTGGGTGACAAACCCTCGATGTAATCCATGTCCGGTTTCTGCAGCTGATCAAGAAACTGGCGGGCATAGGCCGAGAGGGACTCGACATATTTGCGCTGGCCCTCGGCGTAAATTGTGTCGAATGCGAGTGATGACTTTCCTGAACCGCTCAAGCCGGTGATAACCACAAGCTTATCCCGGGGAATCTCCAGCGTGAGGTCTTTCAGGTTATGTTCCCGCGCCCCCCCTATCCTGATGACATTAACCGCCATGAACAGGCGGACAGGATAACTTGCCACTCACCAAAATCCAAGCTCTGCAACAATCAGCGCACAAAAACAGGTGCATAACTTTCGAGCACCACGCGTGGTGGAGGCGGTTTTGAAAGCACACCACCGAGACCGCTGGCGCCACCCAAAAGACCACCTAACCCGCCAGCAGCACCACCACCGAGACCGCCGGCACCACCCAAAAGACCACCTAACCCGCCAGCAGCACCACCACCGAGACCACCGGCACCACCCAAAAGACCACCTAACCCGCCAGCAGCACCACCACCGAGACCACCGGCACCACCCAGCATACCTCCTAGCAGGCCACCCAAACCACCAAGCCCTCCACCGGCAACGGGAGTGCCGCTCAACAAAGCCTCATGATAATCCGCCCACTCTTGAGCACCCTCAAGGCGAAACACTGTTCTAGCCCCTGCCTCGCCCATCACCTGATAGTTAATGCACATGCCCTTATTGGGTCCCTTGCGCAGAATGGACCGCGGAGCCGGCCGTAATGCTTGACTGTATACATAAGCAATAAAGTATGGCGTCTCCTCCACGCGCAACAATGAGAGTATCTGGCGTGGGATTGCCTCATAATGCCATTCGGTCGCATTGGGCGGCAGATAAGGCGACTCCGAGGTCAATTGAGGCACTCCCAGGATTTCCGTGACTCGCGCATACGGAAATTCGCCTCGCTTGCCCTTGCGATGAGAATTGATTCCCAAAACGATTTGGCTCATCTTTCCATCACCCGGTGCGGCATGCAGGCCATGGTCGGGCAATACTGCCACACCCGCCAGTGCGGCTGCCCACGCCGCGCGGCCGGCTTGATTTACTGAGAGCAACCCACGCATCGAATCGTCCCCAGGAGCCACACTGAAATTCTCCAATAATGGCCAGTCGTTGGTTGGGTGTGTCTGCGCAAACTTCTCCCCAAGGTCATTACTATCAAGACTTCCCCCTGACTTGAAGTCATTGTGATAATTCCTGACAGATCTATTTACACCGTAGGAGCCCTTTCCTTCCAGGGAGTCACGGTGCATTCGGGTAATAGCCCATTCCCGCCACAAGCCCGGGTCAGCCGGATTAGCCTTGAGATAAATCGTCTGCCATGGGGTCCCGCGATGGACACGCCCCAAGTCACCAATGCTTCGCAATAGGTTTTCGGTGTTTGCAACCGGAAAATCCCATTGCCTGCTGTCTGTTACACCGGGATCCTTATAGGTGTGGTTTTCAGGCACATCAAAACTGTCACTCCAGGGCTGCCAATTGGAGTTTTCGCTCCCAACATTAAACCCCAACGGCGGGGGACCTGGCGGGAATCGCCTGTTTTTACGGCCATATCCGGTTTGGTTTCCGTCAGCATCAATGGCAAACGTGGAATCAGGAGTTGGATTGGAGGAATCCGGATTATAGAAATCCCTGTAATCCATTTCTTGTCCGTTAAGAAATGGATCATTAACCTGCCAGCTCCACTCACAAATCTCACCACCATATACTTCCAGAGGCCCTCCCAGTCCGGCATCTGAGGCCGGGTTACCAGCAGGGGGATAGTCATTTTTTGCGGTGTAAAGAACAGTATCTTCTGCTCCGTTTGAATCCAAGACCAACTGCTTAATGACCGCACCTTTCGGGTAAAGGACCGGATGCCTGTCTTTCGCCTGATTCCAAGTCCAGTTAAGCATGGTCCATTTATCTGGATCCAGGATTGATTTATTTATCACATCGCCGCCGCTGTCGAACTTGGGGATAATTTGGCCGGTGACAACATCAAGCGTGATATCAGGATCTGGGATATTATTATCATTAACATTGCTCGATACCCCTTTCGGGCCTTTATACAGATAACGTTCTCCCTTGTAATATACCTCATCATCTTTTTTATAGGTCCAAGGCTGCCTCCACATGGTGAAGTTTTCATAGACATCCATTTCCATCTGCAAATCGGAATGATCCAAAATCCTGTCCTTTTTGCCCACCGATGCGACTTGGCCACTTGTCGCATACGGGGTGGTCAGCGTACACACCACATCAATGCTTCCATGCTCACTTGAACTGTTTGGCCCTGGAATTCCCCACGGATGCCTGTCAAAAAAATTACCGTTACCACGATTGAACACAATTTCACCAGCGTAAGGAGAACGCCCCGGGTCATGCTCCAATGAGCGTTCAATTCTATTTATCGCAAATCCATTTGGATTTGGCGCGAGATATTGTTGAATCGATGATCCCGGCGGAGTGACAAAATATGGATCTTCAAAACTCATTGTCCCATCTGGTTTTGTTTTGCGCATGTATATTTTCCCAGAGGCCTGGATCTGGGCATGCAATTTTACGGAATTAAGCCAACTTTTTGTTTCGAACGTGACCCTCACCCACGGGTGCAGGCTTTGATCCTGCTGCATGGCCCTCATGACGCACTGCACACTCACTTCATTCAATGCCGGCGTTGGATAGAGCTCATTGGGTTCCTTTAATCCATTTCCATTGCTGTCCTCCCAGTGGTTCTTCGCCCCAATAAAAAGCGGCATAGCCCACGCCTTATTGTCGAAATACAAATGACCGATCCGCTCATAAGTCCGGTCCCGATCTGTTGCCAATTGAGCAAGAATTAATGCCCCGTCCCCCTCGTTGACATTGCGCACATTTCTAGCCGGATATTTTGCCAGAAAACAACGCGTGGGCTCCTTGATAAAATTCCGGATAAAAATACGATTTCTGCCACTCCCATCAATACCGCTCCCATATACTGGACGAAACACCGAGGGGAAAGGGCCCGGAGTATAAATGTCCACTATATTAGCGGCAACTTGAAGCAGGCGCTGGATTTCTGGTGAATACTCCGACTTGTTGGCCGTTGGTTGGGGATCCCACCAGTTGGGTGAATTGTGTTTATTCACCAAATCAGACACCTGGATGTTAAATAGCGGGCGTTGCTCATCGGCACCAATACCGACAACCTCGGCGGAAATATCCCTTCCATTTTCCGCGCGCGCCTGCAACAAACGGGCGGCAACCTCCTCAAACATTTCTAGCGACCGATCAAGAACATACTGTGTTTTGGGCAACGTACTGATCTCAACCCAGTGGTTGGCCGCGCTGGCCCTGCTATATTCGGAGTCGGCTTCTGCCTGTGTCATCTTTCCGCTGTTCACGTCCGCATTCAGCTTTTGCCTCAATCCTTCAAGGTCCAAAATATCATTGGCCAAATCGCTGCTTGATACATGGTCGTTTGTTGCGAGCAATAAAAGGGGCCTGGCATTGCCATCGGCGTCGGTTCCCACGGCACGTACAATATCATTTTGGGCATAACGCATAATGAAATTTGTGGCCGGATTGCTGCCTCGCCACAAATCAACACTGATGGTTTCAGTAAAGTCCACGCGCTCAGAGGGAAGGAATTTGACGGGTTCATTATTGTTTCCCGGTATGAAATTGCGATAAAGCTTTAGCGCCAAGGGATCATCACTTACCGGCTCGGCAAAAAACACATCGTACGATTCGATCTTCCTGGTGCTGTTGCCGTCAACGATTTGAGGGGATACTCCCGTATCGCTGTAGAGGCAGAGGCGCGCACCGGCCGGAAAATGATGCGGTTTCTTGCAGATCAGCATATCTCCAGCTGGATCAATGCGATCGAGATCAACCACAAGGCTGGAGTAATCGTTCAGGTTAAATTTCCCGGTAGGAATCGGTTGTTCCTGGGTGCTCACCGCGCCTGCCAAATCATAAAAAGCATAATCTCCTGAACGCTCAAGACGCCGGGTAAAGTTGATGTAGTTAATTGCTTTCGGCACGTTTTGTGGTCCTGCCCGCACCGGCGTGTACAAATCAAGCAGATCGTAAAAAGGCTTGGCTAATTTCCGGTATCGAAATAATCCAGCAGCATCCTGAAATGCGGTGCCCCGTGAGGTTTCGTCGCGTTTTGGATTATATAGTTCGTAGAGCCAGCCTTGACCATTTAGCGGATCGAGTGAGCGAAGCGCACCCAAAGTACCCGCCAGATTCAGTTCGTGCGTGGTCCAGCCACCCAGCCGCAGAAACCCCTCGCCTTCTGTATTCTTAGCCCAGTTATGTATGTGGTTCAGGTCCAAAGTCTTACTCGCAGGAACGATCATATAGGCATAGCGACCTATGAACCGATTTTCGGGTCCATGAGGCTGCGCAGGATCCTCCAAAACCCCAATCCAGTGAGGGTCGCCCGCACTGCCGAGTGTCGGCTGAAAGTTCCCATCCCGATTAAGATCAAGCCAATAACGAAACTCATCCGGCTTTCCATTGCCAATGTCAAATTTACCATCCCGATTATGGTCGTAGTACACGGGTGCCCTGGCCTTGGTTAAGAGACCACTTACTTCTGGGGCCGCATAAGGCGATTCTTGGCTAACCCCGTCTATGTTAACTGAAACCAGCAGCTGGTAGTTTTTGTTCTCTACGATATTCCTTGCCACCTCCGCCTGCGCCATCGCTGTCCCGGTGTCCAAGAGAAAGCGAGTTTCGGTTTGAATGACGCTCATGTTAATGGATGTCCGGTCACGTTGCGCAAAGGCGAGATAGGCAATGACAAGAAATGTGACCACTGCCAGCATGATCAGCGACACGACCAACACGGCACCGCGGGTTTCCTGGATACTTTCAATCTTTTTCACATACACCTCCCTATCAATTACCTCCTGACTCAATAAAATTATAGGTCCCAGAATTCTGGTCGGCAATTTCCCGTAATACTGGGCCAACCTGACTCTCTCGCCGAGCAAACCCGATGGTGTTTACCCGCACGCCACGATCGATGTTAAGATTTTCGATCAACTCCGCAACCGAAGCACCTCCGCTAAACCTGCCGTCGGTCAACAGCCAAATAGTGGTTGGCTTTTTGTTCTTGAAAGCATCCTTTAGGGATTCTTCAGGTTTTGTTGCACCCCCATTTGCTGGCATTCCTTGAATCCATGGGATGATAGAATTAACATTTTGCTGTGTTGCCTCAACCAAGTCAGCACGGTCCATCGGCTTTGATTCATGCCCGAAGAAATAAACGTAAAATTTCTTGCCACTTTCCAGATTGCCCAAAGTCTTGATTAGCGCTTCGCTGGCAACCCCGATGCGATTGTCGGACCGCATTGAGCCGGACTGGTCAATGATAAAAACAAACCTATCACCTTCACCTTCGATGCGGGTGTTGATCCCTCTCGTGCGAAAGATCATCAAATCAGTCATGGCAGACCTGGAGGGGTCAAAACCAAAATAGCGACTGTTTCGAATTGGCACCAGCTGGCGAAACATGTGGACCTTGTCAAGATTGGCTTCGAGAATCTCCATCTGGGCCGCATAACGCTTTGGGTCGGCCGGGGCAAACTCCTCAGCCTTCGCCTCCAGCTCAAGCACCACATTGTCCTCAAGCAAACCGAACTCCACCTCCACATAAAGCGGCACGTGGGCTCCATAGAAGATCGGCTCGTGCCACGGTGCGCGGCCCGGATCCATCGCTGAGATGGCGCGCAATCGCAGATGCACCACGCCATCGGCAACTTTCTGGTACAGCAGGTTGCCGGCGCGCGAGTTGTGTCGCTGTATCATGCCAGGGATATCAATATGCTCCAACACTTCATGGTGTCGATACAGCGAGCCCGCCACCTGATTGGGCACACGCGATCCCTCGGCGGAGTACAGTCCATAGCCAAAAGAATGCCAGTCGCGGTCACGGCCAAGGAAAAAGAAATCGCCACCATAAAATTTTTCGCCCGGAAGAATCGGATCTTTGTGGGGCAACAGAACGTGGTATTCACCAGGGCGCAGTCGCCTCCAAAAATCCGTGCCCGGCCCGTTGCCTGTCTCCGCAACCGAGTGGGGCTTGAGGCATACGTGGTAGGTGCGATCGACTTCGTTGAACGCCACGTTGCCACCCTTGTACGGAATCCCTTCCTGCCAATATTCCACGCCAAAATCCCGGGCATTCAGGTTTTCCGTGGAAGGCCCGACCTCTGCCGCACACATCATTTCCAGATCACGCACGATCATGTCCATCATTGCCCGACCGCGTTCGAGCACCTTGGTCTGGTTGTGCCCGGTGCGAAACATATTCTGCACCCGACTGAACACTTGATACAACGCACCGATTATGAGGATAGAGATGAAGATTGCCGCCATCAATTCGAGCAGCGTAAATCCTCGCGCATGCCGAAATGTTACTCGTGCCTTCATTCTTCTCAAAGATCGTCCAAAGCCGGCTTAAAAAAATACATTTCAGAGAAATATTGATCGGGCTTTACAAACCCTTCAAAATTACCGCCAGCATCCCCAAACCCATCATATTTAGGGGGTGAACGCAGGCTGAAACGACCGGCAGTTTCATATAATTCGCCTGGTTTGTAGTATTTTTCGCTGAGTGCATGAACCAACCCCATCTCCTTTAAACTATCAAGGATCGACTTAACGCTTGAAAATTCCGGCTGGTTGTTTGGGCCGGGGTTATGAAATGCTGCCAGCGACGAGACTGAATTGGGTTCCTCTGGAATCAAACTGTCAAACACTTGAATTTGTGCGGGCGACAGGTCCCAGCGACTCCAGGCCTTCTCCAGTGGCGCATTGATATATGCCACAAAAGTTTTTTTCCCGTGGCCGGTCTTGACTTCGCCAGCAACTTCCCCCTCTTCAATGATGGGCCAACGTGCGATAAGCTTGATTTCCCAAAAATTGGGTTCCACTTGATTAATATGAGCTTCAAGTAAATAGGAAAAGGTCAAGTCACCGCCTCCGTGGATATAATCAATGCTCCCATCAGCACCCACCCCCTTGATGCTTTGCAGTCTGTTCCTAAGAGTACTGCCCAAGGGTCGGATTTTGGCAAATTTTGTAATAGACCCGTGACTCGAAAGGCGGTCAGGAATTGACAACCAGCCCAGCACATCCTTGCGCCAACTTGCCTGCTTAAGTGTTCCCCGGTAAGCCAGCGGCGGGAGCTTGAAATTGTTGGGGTCATTATTATCGACAAAAGCCGGCCATTTGCCCGGGTCATCAGGATTTCCGTCGCGTGCAAGGGCCGCGTAATCCGCACGAAACACCGTGCCACCAACTTTCACCTCAACCCATTCCACATGGTTGAGCGCGTCCATGCTCAATCGCCCGCCGCGTATGGCATTCATCCAGAATTCAATATCGTGTTTGATAATCGTCTCATCCCGATTATCGCGGCTGGTATTCAACCCGACCGGAAGCACCCCGAGTACTGCTATAAGCCCGAATGCTACCACCGCGAGCGCCAACACAGCTTCAGCCATGGTAAACCCCGCCGTGCGCGCGCTCGATCTTAGTTGAACACAAGTTCCCATGTTAATTGATCCTCCGTAAACTCTTCCTTCTGTTTACGTAATTCATTGAGCAGAAGATTCTCAAATAGCCGGGCCTTTACCATGCCCACATCCTGCAGCAAAACAGGATTAGTCTGAGTAAAATCCGGCCACAATCCTGAGCCGAGTCCGTGCTCCTCGCGCATTTTGCTCAGTACCGTGAGAATTGACCCCTCCATAATGTTGTCGGGAATAATTGACTTCCGCATTTTTGTAGTGGGGTCTTCCCTCATCCAGTAAACATCGCACACATTGGAACTCAAGCGTCCCGTAAGTATATTGGCACGCACACGGTTGTATTTAGAGTGACCCGAGCGCTCCTCTACATCTTCACAGTTACTTAGCTGGTATGTTACGGCACCCACCTCCTTGCCTGGAGGCAACACGCTTCCTGTGGCAATTTCGAACGGGAAATAGCCAGAGCCCTGACCGATAGCCCAACCGTTTTTACCCAGTGACACCAGCCCGGATCGCACGCCCACGATCTGACCGCGCGGTCCGAACCCCACGTAGGGCAATGGAAGTCTTAAACTGGAGTTAAACCACGGCACAGTTTTCGGATCCGGCACATTCTTGCCATATTCGGCATCCAATCCGCGTGGACGCGGCGCCGGATAACGGTTGCCAGATTGATCACTGGTCCAGAGCCCATCTTGGCTTGTTGCCTTCTCGACATAATCATTCAAGGCGCGCAACTTCTGGAGCTGGTTGGTCGTGAAAAATGTCCCTATTGGGAGACGTTTCCATTCGCTTAAGTACGTCTTGTTTATTCGGCTCAGGTTGGATTCAGGATAAGTGGGTTGGTCTCCAGCTGATCCTTCCGCGTAAAGGGCATAGGAAGTGAGTTGTCCGGCAAGCAGATTGTTGGCCGGCTTGCTGGATTTGACATGCTCTCTAAACATTTCCTTGTACCCGGCAGGGCTCTGCCGTTCCTCCATCCAGATCTCCAAATCTGACCACTTTGGGAAAAACAGCATATAGACTGGCGATCCATTGAGCAGGGCTTGATGGCGCGCATTGTTCATTTCAGCCACCATTTGAGAGTTGGCGACTTGTTCAACGCGGCCTTTGCGAAAAGACTGAAGTGCAGGCAACAGAACCATCAACATCGCAACAATAAGGGTCACCACCACCAGCA
>CAZTTU010000105.1:0-9167 GCA_964616045.1 uncultured Verrucomicrobiota bacterium
CCGCTGCAGGTTGGGATACCTCGCCACTCTGTGCGATGGTGATTACCACGTTGCCTTGAGCGATCGCGCAGGCAGAGACGCGTACGGGCGAGGTGGCCACGATGGTGCCGGTGCGTTCATTAATAACCACACGCGCCTTGGTGTCCGGTTCGAGTGTTACTTGTTGTAGCTGCGCAATGAAATCAATTGAGGCACCCTGATAGTCTTCGGGGATTTCAATTCGAACCGTGTTCCCATCAATGGCGCGGGTTGAGAGCGGAAATTTCTGGTTGATTGCCTCAGCCAAGCGTGCGGTGTCGGAAAAATCATGTTCCCGCAGGATGAACTCAATTGCGTTGTCTTTTACTAGGGTCACAGGAATTTCTCGTTCAACCAGCGCACCTCCAACGATTTGTGCGGTTGTCGGATGGTTCACGGTAGTTGCGGCATTTGCAGTGGCGGCCATCAGAGAGTTGTTGCTAACAGGGCCCTGTGCCACAGCGTAGACCTTATTGTCTGCACCCAGTAATGGGGTTTGAATAAGCACACCGCCTTGTAATGTGGTGGAATCACCCATAGCCGACACGATAACATCAATTTTTGCACCATTTTTAACAAAGGGTGGAATGTCGGCAATGATCATGACCGCTGCGACATTCTTGGAGGAAACTCCCGTTCCGTCGGGTGCGCCCGGTACACGGATACCGTAGCGCAGCAACATATTGGCTATGGATTGTTTGGAGTAAACCGTATCCTTGTCACCCGTGTTATTTAGACCCACCACAAGGCCGTAGCCTACGAGTTGGTTGTGGCGTGCACCTTTGACATAAGCCAGATCCTTGACTCTCACACCGCGCGCACGGCGTGTTTCAAACAATTTTTGGCGCAATGCAGTAATCTGGTTGGCATCCAAACCCGCTGCAGGTGTGGTTGGCAGTGCGCCAGACGCCATGTTGCCAAGGAGCAGGCTGGTAATAATAAATTTTTTCATCGTGTTGGGTCTTCCTTAAAATGGGCTTACGGAGTCCCAGAATCTCTTAAACCAGCCTTTGCGCTGGCCGTCTGTGATTTCACCGGTGTTGATATAGCGCAGGCTCAAATCAGCTACTTGATTGCTGTTCACCTTGTTCTGGCCGGTGATGTCAAGTTTGCGCACCGTCCCGCGTAGGACGATGTCTTGTATTTCCCCCACATAGGCTGTTCGGCGCATGCCTTCGATGATTAGGTTGCCGTTGGGCAGTACATCGATAACGCGAACTGTGAATGTGGCAGAAATGTCATCGCTGTTGGAAACTGAGCCCTCGCCTTTGAAATTGTTACTCATCGAAAACTTCATTGCTGGATATGCTCCGCGGGACTTGAGCATCTGACTGCCGGTGGTTGTGGCGGCGGCGGTGCCGTAGAGAAAACTTTCGATCTTGGCATCATCGCCGCTCTCCTTTTTAGTCTCTGACTTGGCCGATTTGTTGATTACGCTCTTTTCAAAAACCACCACCGTGAGCAGGTCGCCCACTGCGCGTGCGGTCTTGTCCGTTGCCTGGTTTCGACTAATGCCTGGTTTCCACAGAGAATCAGCACTTGCCGTGTTAACAAGTGCCAAGCCGGCTATGAGCAGGGAGAATTTAAAGGCTGATTCTGATAAATTTTTCATTGATGACAACTCCGCGAATTTCTTTTTTAGACTGCAGGTTACGTATCCGTACCATTTCACCGGGGGCTCCATCCTCCAGCACTTCAACTTTTAAACGGACGGTAAGTGATCGAATCTGAACAAAGGCGTCCGCAATCTGTCCACGCTTGACCACCGGAGTGAGTTTGACTTGGCGGTCATAGATCAAGGAGCCCCTTGATATGCCTTGGGCGAGGCAGAATTTTGAGTCGGCTTTTACACCTTGCCATAAGGTTTGATGCACGTTGATCACATCGCGGCGTTCTTTTGCCAGATCCACTTGATCCAGTGGTTTTTTGGCCTGACTGGATGAACGGGCAACCCAAACATCTCGGTATAATTTCGCGCGATAATAAACCGTCCATTCCCCCAGTTGCTCATCATCAGTGCGTAGGGAGAATTTTATCCGCATGTAAGCCATGGGAGTGCCAGGATGATAAAGAATACGCAGCTGCAGTGTCTTGTCCGCGGGTGCCGAAATCTTTGGTAACGGGCGGGTTGGAATCAACTCCAGTTCACCATTTTTCATGGGTAGCAGCAGCGCCTCCAGCTCCAACTCAAGCATCTTGCTCAAATCAGAAGCTGGCAATTTCTCAAGTTTGGGGTCAGCCATCAAGGTGGATGCTGCAGTCAGGGCGAGCAGGATTCTCGTCAAATGTTTCATATTTTGTTTTCTTGATTCAAAATTAACCACGCAAGCGGTTGCTCATCTGCATCATTTCATCGGCGGCTTGGATGGCCTTGGAATTGATCTCATAAGCGCGCTGCGCCTTGATAAGGTTAACCATTTCTTCTACCACCTTGACGTTGGACAATTCGAGGTAGCCTTGTCCCAGTGTTCCGAACCCGTTGGCTCCCGGGGTGCCGGTTTCCTCAGTGCCTGAGGCGGGGGTTTCCATATAAAGGTTATTGCCGGCGCTTTGCAAACCTGCGGGGTTGGCAAAGCGGCTGAGCGTGATCGATCCGGCCTGTGTGGGTTGCTCGCTTCCGCGTTGGACTGTAACTTCGCCAGTCGGTGCGATGGTGAGATTTGAGGTGGAACTATCGATTGTGATACCCGCAAAACTCAAAACCGGCAGGCCATCACTGGTTACAACTCCGCCCGTGCTGTTCAGTTTGAACCCGCCGTCGCGAGTCCATGCGTTTGAGCCGTCGGCAAGTTGAACTTTAAAGAATCCATTTCCTTGGATGGCGATATCCAGTTTTTCACCAGTCTGGGCCACCTCACCAGAGGTAAATATTTTGGAGGTTGCCACCGGCCGTGAGCCATGGCCGACCTGCAGGCTGGTGGGCACCTGGTTGCCTGCTCCCTGCTCTGCACCTGCTTGGCGCTTGGTCTGATAGAGAAGGTCCTGGAACTCGATCTTGCTCTTCTTAAAACCTGTCGTGTTCACGTTCGCCAGGTTGTTGGCGATGATGTCCAGGTTCATTTGTTGTGCCTCCATGCCGGAAGCTGAGGAATACAATGCGCGTAACATGATTTGCTCCTAGTTTAGATTGCTAAGTTCCTGAATGAGTTTGCCGAGTTGTTCATCCTGCATCTGCATAATGCGCTGGTTAGCCTCATAATGACGCAGAGTTTGCATTAGTTCGCTCATCTCGTTCATGGGCGTGGTATTGGCTCCTTCCAAGAATCCCTGACGTACACTGGTCGTCGTGAGGTCTGCTGCTTGAGCCGCTTGATTGCCTGCTGTGAAATAACCGGCACTGGCTCTCTGCAGTTGTTCTGGGTTGGCAAAGTTGACTACTTGGAGTCGACCCAGCCCGTTGCCACCTTGGCTTACATCGCCCGAACTGGAGATGGTCACCGGTTCGCTATTGGTGGACTCGACGCTGATTGTTCCGGTTTCACTCAACAGCGGATAGCCGTCCTTGGTGGCGAGCAATCCATCCTGATTCGGGCGGAAGGTGCCATCACGCGTGTAAAAAATCTGGTTATTCGGCCCCTGCACCGCAAAGAAACCGGGGCCATCAATCGCCACGTCAGTGTTGACATCAGTGGATATTAGCGTGCCCTGCTGAAAGTTTGTCTGCTGTTGGAAGGAGGGGAATAGGAACTGCAACTGTGACTTGTCCTGTACCTTGTCGAGTTGGCCCCTGAACATATCGGCTGAGATTGCCGAAAAGCCGATGTCATTTTTTTTGAATCCAGGCACAGAAGCCGCCGAAAGATTCTCAGCGATAGCTTGCTGGCGCAGCAAATTGCCCTCCATGGCGGCTGCTGCCTGATACAAAGTCACATTCATCGCGCGGTACGCAGCAATTAGTATGCCATGAAATAGAACGAGGTGTTCGTATCAATGAAAAAACGAAAAATGGCAAAAAAACCACCAAATCAATGGGGTTATTGATAAATCTGATTTGCGCCCGTTTTATTGGTGTCTACTTTGAACCCAAAATCAGGAAAAATATGCTATATAAACGAGATTATAGGTCAAGTAACTTGATGCCAGATTGGGGCGGTTTGGCGTTCGTGAAGCGGTTGATGGCCGTAGGCCCTGTGAATTCGCTGGATATTGTTCATCGAACGATTGCCTTCGTTCAACTGAAGTTGTAAGTCATCCAACTTTTCCTGGAGCAGGTCACGATTTTTCTCCTCGCAAGCAATGATATTGACCTTCCAATGAGAGTCGGTATGAGAGAAATCCAGTGGTTCCATCTGTAATTTCAGTTCACCTTTTGTTTTATGCAATTGGGCCAGCTCATCCCAATTCCCTGCCTCAATCGCTAAGGTTTCGGCGCTGGTTAGGCGTTGCCATTCCTGAAGACAGGGCAGGGGATCCCGATTGGAATTTTCCACAATAGGTCTCATTTTCTAGCCCATCAGCGAAAGTCGCGAGCCATCGTTGTCCGAGGTAGGTGGCTTTATTGAGGAATCTTTGTTTTGATTTTCCTTGGTGTGGGCTTCAGCCCAAGCCTCACGTAATTCCGACATGCGAGTGATGATTTCCTTCACCATTTCACGGTTTTTTTTGATGTTTGCTTCCTGTAAACGGCGATCAAAATAGTCATACAAAGCGATTAGATTGTTGACCAAATCCTCCCCTTCTCCTTCTCCGCGACTGATGAGGGCTCCGCGTAATTCGCGTACGATGTTTTGGGCCTTAATTAGGTTATTATGTATAGTTTGGTTGAATTGGAGCGGATCCTCGAAATCAAATGCCTTGTCAGCAATGCCCATGAATTTGATGGCTCCATCATAGAGCATCAATAACAAGCTATTCTGAGAGGCTGTATTGACCGCTGCAGATTTATATGTTTGCGCTTGCCTTAGTGCACTCATAGGCGGTTTTGCATAGCAATAATCGTGCCGAAATTAGGGAGTTTCTGGCTACAAACGGATCAATCAATGTGATCGGCGTCCTCGGGTGAGCCGGCTAGCATACGCGACAGGGCGTCAATAGTTTCAAGAGGCGGGTAATTTCCTTGTTGCACCTCATTTTGGAGCCGGGCCTTAATCACATCAAAGCGCGACTCGGTATCCTGCTCGACTTGAGCAAAATCCGGGGTGCGGGTCAGGTTGGCCTCGATGGAATCGGTGGGTGCCACCGAATTCACCTCACCGCGCCGCTGAGACTGCGCTTGGGCAATCCGCTGTGCTCCTTGCGCTTGGCTGGTGGTGTTGAGTCCTACTTCTTTCACGGGATAAACTTCTGTTTTCTAGCTTTAATTTCCTAAAAAATCAACATTTTCCGTTTTTTGGCCGGCTTGTCTGTCCAGTCAGACGGTATCTTTTGCGCTAACCGTGCCTATTTACTAGTTATGTTATCGGTCGTTTTCTGGGCTACTTTAGGGGTTTTTTTGCGCATGGTCTCTAGGGCCGTGGTCAGCGAATACCGAGCCAGCACACGCGGAGAATCAATGACCTGGCTATCTCTAAAGATGTCCATGTGGGTCATGCGTTGGGTGCGCATGTAGCGCCGTAAACTGTTGTTTACGCGTGGCATACCGACATTGAACACCTCATCAAACGCCCAAACTAGATCGCCGGTTCTTAGGTCAAATAACCGGAATTTCCATCCCATTGCCATGGGAGGGTATGGACGGAAAGTATCCAGTTCACAAAAAAGTACCGCATCGCAAACCTTGCGGTCCGTACGCTGTTTATTGAGTGCTGCGATGATAGCCGGAAAATTATTCGGCAAATAATCGTGTGGTCGGACTTTCGGCGTGCCGGTCAGTGCCATGAGTTTGACTGGCGTGACTGTGATAGCCTCAAAGAGATCAAATCGGGCTAATTCTTCTGTAAGCACCGGCTGCATCAACTCCAGTCCCTGTTCGGTCCACTGGTCACCTCGGCCCGAGGTAAGCGGCATAACCGCTACCACCGTAATATCATCTGACCAATCATCATTGATGAGATGATGATTGTGCGGTTTGTAAAATGGCCCCATGACCGAGCCATCCAACGAGTCGCGAACAGACTGGCAGCTTGTCCCGGAAAGCAAAATAGCCAGCATTATGATTGCCGGTGCACCGGGAAATCCATCCATCCAATCCTTTACATGACGGGTTAGCATATTTAGTCGACCGAACCAGGAATTGTTTCTTTGTAGAGTTTTCATATGTGCAATTTAGCCTTCTGCTAACTTGAATTATTGGAGGCGAACCGGGACATGATGAATTGCATGTCCTGATTGATCTTTGCTTGGGCTTGCTCCATGAGCACAAAGCTGTCGATCATTCTCTGTCGGTTTGCCTGAACTTGGCGTTCCAGCTTTTCAACTTGCTCATCAATATCATCCGAAAGTTTTGCCAAGTTGTCCGTCCGGTCTACTAGCGATCCGGTTTCCATTGATTCACCAATTAGAGTCTCGATATAATCATCCACCAAATTGGCATAGCCATAGGTGCTGGCGGAAAAGAATGCCTTCACATCGCCAATTTTTTCTCGCAGCGCGTTATCCAATGTACTGCTGTTGTCCAGCGAAATGGTATTGTCGTAACCGTTGGATCCGTATCCTAGAGACTCCAAGCGTTTGACGGTGCCTGTGATTTGGCTGCCATCCACGTCCCCCATTACTTTGGCCCTCAAATTAGCAGCGATTTCTGCTACCAGACGTTCGTCTGACAAGGAAGCTGCGCTTACATCGCCATCGGCATCAGATTCTATTTTCACCTGGGCTGCTATGGTTTCCTGAATAGTATTATATTCGCTTACAAAGCTGGCGATGGCCGTCTTGATTGCGTCTGTGTCTTTAGCAATGGTCACAGTAGTGGTGGTGGGTGAGGCTCCAAGGAAGTATATATCACCCGAACCACTGTTGGTGATGTTTGAAATGTTTGTGTTGGCAGTGGCGTCAGCTTCGGAGGGGTGCAAGGTAAACGTGTTGCTGCCGGTTGCTCTAACATAATACGTGGTGTTACCGGCCGTTAATCCGCCGGGGGCCGTGCCTGGCGTAAAGACGGTGACGGTCTCCCCTGTCTTGTACCCGTGTGCTGATTGAGTGGTGATGATATCGGTACCGGTATCGAGGCTACTTAATTGGCTTGCACTGGTGCCCTTTGTTGGGTTGACCGTTAGTCCGGCAATGCCTGTGCCGGCTTCTGTGATAGTATTGCCTTGGTTGATGACCGCATCGCCGCCGTTAAGCCGATAAATGAGGTTTTTGCCGCGACCAAGGGTTCCTCCCAGCAGGCCACTGTTGGCTAGGAAACCGCCGGACACATCGGCCAATGTCATGCCCAAGTCACCTTCGGTTTTATTAGTTAATTTAAAACGGTCGTTTACTGCGTCATAACTGGCAAAGACACTTGAGCTGCTACTGTTAATCTTGGACAGTATATCTGCTATTGTGTCAGTGGACGCATAACTGATCGTGACTCCATTGATCGTGAAGCTACCGGAAGATGCAGTGCCTGAAGTCTGAAACGAGGCTGCATTGGCTGTGTGTTGCAGGTTGATGCCTCCGAGTTTGTGAGTGCTGGCAACACTGGCCGTGCCATTGTTCGTTAGGTGTGTAGCTTGGAGGAAATTGCTAGTATCGGTTGCGGAACCCAGCACCAGAGTGCCACTACTTTTAGTGATCGAAATCTTGTCACTGACACTGTCATAGTTGGCGGTTACGTTGCTGACATTGCTCGTGATACGGCTGATGACGTCGTTGACTGTATCGGTTGTGGCGATTGTAATTTGTGTGCCGTCCACGGTGAAAGAGCCTGCGGTAATAGCTACACTGAATCCTGCGGTTTCCAATGAATTTGTGGCCGTAATTTTTTTTCCGATATCCGATGTGCCTAATTGTTTGGCCGTGGTGGCCATTTGATAGATGTCAAACTGATAATCGCCACTGGCGGTCCCCGCGCTGGCGGAGGCGGTTAAGTGCGTTTCGGAGCTATTAACAGTTCGGCTATCATACAATTCAGTATTTGCCAGTGCTTCAGCTTTGTTTTCTAGCGACTCAAGCTTGCCTCCTATGGAGCTGAGCAGGCTTTTCTTTAAATCATAGGTGCCCTGATCTGCCAATAAAGTGCGTTGCCGGCCTCGCTCAATATCAGCGATCTGGTCCACCATTGTCTTCCAGTCGAAACCAGAAGCCAAACCTGCAACATTTAAATCCATAATATATTACACATATGGGCGGTCGATACACCGCACCCGCCATAAACGGAGCAATTTGGATGCCAATAGTGTGAAGCTAAGGAGGAATGGTACTAATAATCGCAGTCCATCACGATCGTTTCTCCGCATATACAATCAACCTTTATGCGGGTCACTTTATCGCCATCTTTTTCCAACGAAAGTTCTGGGTGGGTTTTGGCCGGTTCTTCGCCCTCAACCGGTTCCAATTGGGTTGTTTCGCTGGGCTGAAGCTTCAGATCCGGCAACGCCAGGCGCTTGGGTCCGGCTTCTACGGTCTGTAGAATTTGCCGCGCTGCCTGATTGATCGAGTCCTCCGGGATTTCGCCCGGCAAACCGGCCAGTACGGCGCGCACAGCTTCGGAGGGGTCGTTGGTCTCGGCAGGCACCACGGGCGGGGTCTCCGCACCGGCGTTGGGCGGTTGTTCGGATGGATCGGGCATGGTGTTGCCGTGAGCAATAAATTGTAGCGTAGTTTTTGCCTCCGCCAATTCGCTGCCAAAAGGGACAAAATCGCCGTTATTCATCATCCAGAGTCCTCTCCCGGGGCGGCACCTGCCCGTACGCGTATGCTCACTCGATTATTTTGTCCGGCACCGCTGGGACGTTTTGGAAGCGGCCGCTTGTCGGCATAGCCGGCCACCTTGATTACCTGTGTTTCTTCCACGCCTTTGGTCATCAGGATTTCACGAGCCTTGTGGGCCCGTTGGGTTGAGGCATCCCATTTCTCGCTGGCGTCACCGGGATAACTTGTGGCGGTGTGTCCTTCAACTTCTACCAGGGTGTCGTCAAACCGGGCAATCGTCCAAGCGATGTTGTTGAACACAACTTGGCCATATTCAGTTAGTTCAGCGGCCGAACCTTCCTTGAAGATGGGTTTGTCCGGGTTGTTGAGGATGTTGATCAGCAGTCCCTCCGATTCCATCTGCACCTCCATGG
>CAZTTU010000106.1:0-9051 GCA_964616045.1 uncultured Verrucomicrobiota bacterium
CGGTGCCTTCTGGGCAAAAGCCGGCAGACTCGCCACCGCAACAGCCAACAAAATATTCAAGTTTCTAGTCCTCATTATTCAAATTAGCTTTGTACTACTGATATAACTCCCGGCCAACCAGGAATTGCCCAAAAAATTTCTAACAACCTTTAGACGTGAACCCGTCTTGTCCCTTCAAATTCACTCCTGCCTTTTCAGACTCAGGCAATAGAAGGGCAATTCAATTCGTACAGGGGGAAAATTATGCCCGAAAACTATTCTAAATAGAAGAAATTATGGTTTCTTAAAAACAAGTAGGAATAAAGAATTATCTGGAGAGACAGAGAGTTAGCGAGGCAATGCCAAAAGCGATCAAGCCATCAATTTCCTTAATGCCAAGACAAACCCAATCAGGGCCAAAATGGCTATAATTGCCATTACAACATCAAATAAATTGGGCTTTTTTGGATTCTGCTCCATTCACCAACTCTTGGCAAGCAAGGCGAAATTGAGCATCGACTAATCTTCCCGCCTCTCCCTACGGGAATCTTGACATAATTTCTGCTAAAAGCACAATATATATTATGAAATTGATATGTATACTAAAGTTATATTACTGGCACATACCGCATGCATTCGGATTTCCAGTACATTGAGGGGGTAATTCGGACTGTGCTGGAGCGGCCGGTGCGAAGGTGGAAAGCTGTTTCGAAAGGCGGTTTGACCCGCAATGGGGGCATTCTTCGCCGGAAAAATCGGTGGACCGCACTAGCAACTCGCTCGGTTTATCGCAATCGGTGCATTGAAATTCATAAATCGGCATAGGAATAGGGTAACAGATCTCCCCACTTTTGGCAATATTGCGGGATTTCAGGCGCATATTTTCTCTGAAATGATCCTAATTCAGTCATATTATAAATAAACAAGGGAAATGGGCGGATTAAGTTTTCACTGGCATTGCATATGCTCAGTGTTTTGGTACTGTGAAGACAATGACCACCACACCAATGTTGTCGCTGGGCGCTGTGATGTGCCTATCCATCAGCCTGATTGGGTGTAAGTTGCCGTTTTCCACGATAGTGAAAGCGCACGCAGGAGAAACAGAGGCTGATGGGAATCAAAAGGCCACTCTCAAGATGGCCGGTGCGGATCAGCTCGAAACACCAACTGAAGTCAAAACTGATCGTCTTTATGTTTCTCCGCCGTTGATTGCCGGGTACAAGGAAGGCGATCCTCTTTTTCCCGAATCAGCATCACCTGTGGCGGGCGAGTTACCTGCAAGCAAACCAGTCGCATTACCACCTGTGCCTAATCCTGCAGGATTGCCAGTGTTGGAACAAGAGCCCGGCGTTCCCATCCCATTGACTGCTCCGGATAGTGTGATGAAAAATCCTGTTGATGGTTTGTATTACAAGGCCGGCGATCTAGAGCCATACTCTGGCAGTGCCGTGCTCACTTACTCCAACGGTCAGCGGAAATTTGAAGGGTTTCTCAAGAATGGCCTTCGCAACGGATCGTGCTTGGCGTGGTACGCCAACGGCAAAAAAAAATATCAGGGGGAATTCCAGGGGGGGCAACTCATCAAGGGTCATGTCTACTGGTACTATGCAGGCAGCTTGGCCCTCAAGATGCGCGGTGATTATAGTGAAGGGCGCTTGGTGCGCGGCTTTCATTGGGACCGATTAGGGGCGACTTATTGATAATCTTTCTCCCGAACCCCTGAGTTGTGGTTGGACAGCTGGGAACTGACGGATTATCCTCGCGCTATGCGGGTGGTAGCATGGCTGGCTGTCCTAGAATTGACTTGGATCGGTTGTTCCAAGCCTGAGGATTATGCTGCTCCAGACCCCCAGCCCCGGTTGCAATCTGCTGATGAAAGGGCACTGGAAGTGTTGGGAGGAAAAGTCTACGCCGCATTCGTTTCCGGCAAATCTTCAGAGCTGAGACCGTTGATGCTGTGGGGCGTGCCGGAGCCAGAATTGGATCGGGCTATGCAGGCCGTGTACATAGCCGATGCCAAGGCCAGCCTTGCGCAATTGGAAGCAATTCCCGGCACAAACCAGACAGCGGTCCATAAGAGGAACATTCAGGAACGAAAAGCCTTTCTCGCCCAGCCGGAAGAAAAATTTTCGGCCATGAAGAGTTCATTGAAAAAGGAACTCGATCTCATCAAAGCTGCGCACTTAAAAATTTTTGAAGAACACACCGGTCGAGCGGCACAGGACCAGAAGATAGACTGGAGTCAAGCGCATGGACCCAATGTGCTGGTGCGCCGCGGCATTGACGTTAATTCCGCAATGCCTCAGGCGGCAGTGGAAGTGCTCTTCTCTCTTGATGGCGACAACTACAAACTGCAACTCAACACATGTGTAAAGCTCCCGGGCCATGGCTGGCGAGTGGCAGAGGATTTCGTGTGGATTAATCTTACATCTGAGGCGGTCATAAACAAAATGTGGATGCAAGATTTCCCTGCTGCACTAGTCCGCGCCAAGGATGAAGAGAAGCGCCTTTTCTTGGATTTCACCGGCTCGGATTGGTGCCCGCCCTGCATTGCTTTGCGCGAAAACGTCCTTTCCACCAAACCGTTTCTCACTTATGCCAAGGAACATTTTGTGCTCGTGATGGTTGACTTCCCACAAAATAAAATCCAGCCTGACAACCTTGTGCAAGCCAACCAAATCTTGGCACGTCAATTTCGAGTGGATAGCTTTCCAACCGTGATTATCTTGGACGCCAACGGGACTGAAGCGCACCGTGTCAACGGGTATGATGGGGATTCCTCCTCCGACTATCTCAAGGCATTGAGAAGGGAATTGAATCCGTGAGAAAGAAATTATCATTCATTCTTCTTGGTTTGCTGTTCGGGCTCGGTTGTGGCTACGAACTGGGCGAACAACGTGGTTCTGCTAAGAAACTGGATCCCGACCCGCGCGCAACAAAAATGTGGGGGTCGGATCTTGCCGCGGCCCAAGCGAGGGCTCGGACAACGGGCAAGCTGATATTCATTGATTTCACCGGTTCGGACTGGTGTCCGCCGTGCATGGCCCTGCATGACAACGTGCTCACGCAATCGGAGTTTTTGGATTACGCGGTCGAGAATCTAGAACTCGTCGAAATTGATTTCCCTAGAAACAAGACGATTGACAAGGCCGTTGAGTTGGGCAACCGGAACCTCGCCGAGAAGTACAAGGTGAAAAGCTTTCCTACTGTAATAGTGATGAATGCTACCGGAAAGATACTGCACCGTGACGAAGGCTACGGTCGCAAAAACGCCAAGGCCTTCACTGCCGATCTCAGGGCAGCTCTTGGTCGATAACATCCCCTTGTGCGGCCTGAAAAGCCGCACTAAAACGCCTCAATGAGGTTGGGGTTGGTCATACTCGCAGGTGCGGTGATTGGGGGAGGTTGTTCGGAGGCAGAACCGATGGTCGCCGTGCCAGAATCCGGCCTAAAGCTGGTTTCGCGCCCCGAAAAGAAAATCGTTCCTGATTCTCCCGAGGCTCTCGCCAAGGCTTTTCAGCAAACCCTCGCCAACAACAATGCTGAGGCCATGATGATGCTCTCGCTCCTGGGTCACGGCACCAATGCGTGGATCGAATTTTCCCGCGCTACTCTCCAAGAACGCCGCCGAGTTATCACCGGGAAATTATCCCGGCTTGAGCAAAAACCCCGAGCAAAACGAACCGACACTGAGCAGGCCCGCGTTTTTTCACTGAAGTTGGAACTTGAAACTCTGGAAAAAAATCACGCCGCCAGCTTTAATGGATTACACACTAAGCTGCCGACCGACCGTAAACGATTCAAGGAGGAGGAATACCACGCGCTACAGCGAGCTTTGCAGGACTCCCACATGATTCAAGACACGATGAAGTTGGTGTTTATCGACACCTCTCGTTTCACCACAAATTTTCTCGGGGTCAAACTCCACGGCGGCCTAATGGAACTGCGGTACGAACAGGATGGTCGTCCGCTGCACGGAACCATCGTCTTCAACTGTGCCGACCTCAAGAACATCGGCTGGGTGATCTTGGATCCACCTCGCGTTAATCCCTACAAGGATTTCGGACCCCAGCCTCCTCCTAAGAGAGTGGATCCAGAGCCCTTTCCCGCACCGGGTAAAGAGCGCTAGAGAGGCCTTTAGTCTCGCCCGAAAACCTCCGCGGCGTTATAGCCATAGCACGTGAATGACACGGCCTCCAATTGGTCGCCCGCCTCCTGGCGTGAGCTACCTATCTGCCAGCAGCCCGACTATCCTGATGCAGGCGCATTAGAGCAATCGCTGGACGAAGTGCGTACGTTGCCGCCGCTGGTCAACCACGGTGAGGTGGATGTGTTGCGTGCACACTTGGCCAAGGCGGCTAGCGGAGAGGCGTTCCTCCTACAAGGAGGAGATTGTGCCGAAAGATTTACAGACTGCACCAAAACCGCCATTGAGACGAAACTCAAGATCCTTTTGCAAATGAGCCTCGTCCTCACATGGGGCGCGCGCACCCCCGTCATTCGCGTAGGTCGGATGGCCGGCCAATACGCCAAGCCGCGCTCAAAAGACACCGAGAAAATTGACGGGGTTGAATTGCTGTCCTACCGTGGAGACAACATCAACTCCATCAAGCCCGATGTGGCTGCACGCATCGCCGATCCACAGCGACTGGTGAAGGCCTATCATCACTCCACCGCCACGCTCAATTACGCGCGCGCACTGGTGGATGGTGGATTTGCCGACCTGCATCACCCGCAACACTGGGACCTTGGCTTTGTTCGTAGCGATGCACATCGCAAGGAATACGAGGACATGGTTGCGCGTATTCGCGATGCGATTGACTTTGTGGAATCCACCGGGGTGCATGGCACTGCGGCCCTGAAAACTATCGAGCTCTTTTCTTCGCACGAAGGGCTACTGCTCGCCTACGAGGAGGCAATGACAGAAAAGGTGCATGAGCAATGGTACAACCTTGGGGCGCACTTCCTGTGGATCGGGGATCGCACGCGCAACTTGGGAGGGGCCCATCTGGAATATTTTCGAGGCATTGAAAATCCCATCGGGGTGAAGGTGGGCAAACAAATGCAACCGCATGAACTGGTGGAAATTATCACCACGTTGGAACCCGACAATCGCCCCGGACGTATCACGCTGATCTCTCGCATTGGCATGGCCCATATACGCGAAACATTACCACCATTGATTGCGGCCGTGCGCGAGGCAGGCCGTGTGGTTACTTGGGTTTGCGATCCCATGCATGGTAACACCACCGTAACTGACACAGGAATAAAGACGCGCAATTACGACCTTATCCTTGAGGAATTGGCCGTTGCGTTTGAAATCCATCAGGAACAAGGTGGGCATCTGGGCGGCGTGCATTTCGAATTGACTGGTGATGATGTCACCGAATGCACCGGCGGACCGCAGGAACTCTCCGAAGCCGATCTCTCCCGTAGCTACGAGACCTACTGCGATCCGCGTCTGAATTATGCACAAAGCCTTGAACTCGCCTTACGCATTGCGCAACGTTTACAAACCCACCGCGCTGCGCAATCATAATGCTGTGAAACGCGCTTCGGTCATTGGCATCATCCTCGGGGCCAGTCTCATTTCACTTTGGCTGTTGCTCGCGTGGTTGGGCAAAACAGAACCCAATTATCGGCAACCGGAGCCCGGTCTGCGTTACGGAATACCCAATGAGATTAAACAAACCAACTCCGCCCCGAGGATCTACCAACCAAGCCGCTTTGCTGATGGCGAATTAAGCACCTATAAGATCAAGCTATTTGGTTTGCCCATTGGCAAATGTACTTTCAAAGCCCAGTTGGTCGACCAGAATGCTACTTCGCAGTGGCATTTTGAAATGCATGCTGGAGCCAACGGCTTGCCGGTGCAATACGATGCCCGCTCCATCGTGAACGGGGCCTTCACTCACTCCATTGAGTATCACACCGTGCAGAAAGACCGCGCCTCAAGGAAAGTGGATCTTACGTTTGATGAAAAAACTCATAAGGTGAAGCGTCTCCTCAATGGCAATCCCAATGGCGAGACAGCCACCGAAAAAAATACCCTCGATCCTTTAAGCATCATCTTCAAGTTCCGCGAGATGGATCTTGACCAGCCTGGCGAGGTGCAAAGCCACGTGAGCGACGGCAAGAAAACATTCCCCGCCAAGATCACCGTAATCGGCAAGGAAGAAATCGAGATCGGCGATCAAACTTATCAGGCCATTCTTGTGGAACCGGATCTCGGCGAGATGCGCGGCGTTTTCAACAAGGATCCCGATGCCAAGATGCATATCTGGCTCAGTGACGATGCCCATCGAGTACCCCTATGCATCAAGACCAAGATCAGCATCGGTCGCTTTACCATGGAGCTGGAAAAATACGATCGACCTGATTAAGGAAGAGTGATGCTCACCAACTGATTGAGGGAGGCCTTCGGGCAGTACGTCATCCCAACAGTTTATCCAGTCCCAAGGATAAAAAGAACCATGACAAGAAACAACCAGCGGATTGGAAGAACGAGGTTTTGAAGAGGAACCACATGAAGATGTGCCAAACGATGAAGAAAACAGGGATGGTAACTACTATGGCTAATATACCCGAGGCTTTGCCTACGATTGCTGCTATAAATAATGCAGCTATCATGCCCACGGATAAGATCGCGCATTTCCCGATTGCTTTCCAGAAACCATCACTATATGGGTTTTCCTTCTCTGGAAGCACAAGCCATACGCACACCGAAATAAGACATAGGTGGATAAACATCCCCAAAAAGTAACCACCGAATCCAAAACTCAAGCTCATCATTCACCACGGATGATAGCGTGCTAGAACACTCACGGCTACTGTAAAACAAGGGGAGTTTTATAGTGAAACCACGGGGGAATTTATGCTTCAGGTTGAGCAAATCCCCCCCGCACTTCTTGAAAAAAGCCAACTCGTAGTGTAAAGAAAACGTCATGAGCTCAAAATTCCCAATGTTAGCATTGACCCTCGTGCTGCTCAGCGGATGCAAGATGGTCAAGGATAATGTAATCAACCCAATCAAGTCCATTTTTGCCAGCCGCCCCCCCACTGCGGCCAAGTCGGCCACTTCGCCCCGCCCCGCTCCGCCGGTTACTCCTACTGCCCCGATTCCCACCCCCCCCAAGAGAAATGTAACTGGCGTTTATGAGCATCGCCAGGGAGGCGTTATTTATCGGCGCGTCCTGCTGAAGAACGGCATTATGGAATATTATCTACACAACACGAAAGCTGGCGTATCCCGATGGTCAGAAGAGAATGGCGAAATATTGGTTGTCCCTGATGGTGGTAAGATCACCGATTATCTGAAACTTGAACCCAATGGTGATTTATCATGGATTGCCACCACCCAGAATGGGGCGCGGCACGAGATTGAAAAACTGACCTTCCAGAAGGTTAAATAATCAATCATAATAATATAAATATACTAAATAAAGATATAATTATATATTCACTTAGATGCCCGGGAAGGATAGGAAGTTGGGACTGTCGGTCATGGGTCTGGGTTTGGATTTAGCGTCCGCCCATCAGGCCGCCTAATCCTCCCGGCATCCCACCGCCCATTTTGGCCATCATCTTCTGCATTTTGCCCATCTTCTTCATCATCTGCTGCATCTGGAAGAATTTATTGAGCATCGAGTTTAGTGCGGAAACTTTCACGCCGCTGCCGGCGGCGATGCGCTTGCGCCGGCTGGCATTGAGGAGGGCGGGATTGCGGCGTTCAGTAGGGGTCATGGCGCAGATAAGGCCTTCCATACGGCGGAGTTCCTCCTGACCTTTGTCCAGATCCGCACCCTTGATGGCTTCATCTCCGCCAGGGAGCATGCCAACAATATTCTCGAGCGGACCCATTTTTTTCATGGCGTGCATTTGGTCGAGGAAATCCTCCAATGTGAATTCGCCCTTGCGCATTTTTTCCTCCATGCGCTTGGCTTCATCTTCCTCGATCACCTCCGCAGCTTTTTCAACCAGGCTCACCACGTCTCCCATGCCAAGGATGCGGCTGGCCATTCGCTCGGGGTGGAAGGCTTCAAATTCGTCGAGTTTCTCACCGAGGCCGGCAAACTTGATGGGTTTGCCGGTGACAGATTTGAAGGAAAGTGCCGCGCCACCGCGGGCATCTCCATCAAGCTTGGTGAGGATGGCGCCGGTGATGCCAAGCGCTTCATCAAAGTGAGTGGCAACACTGACGGCTTCCTGACCGGTGGCAGCATCAAGCACTAGCAGGATTTCCTGCGGTTTCACCAGTGACTTGAGGTCCACCAGTTCCTTCACTAGTTCTTCATCAATCTGCAGCCGTCCGGCGGTGTCGAAGATGAGTACATTGCAGGCTTTGGCGCGGGCTTCGGCGAGGGCAGCCTTGGCAATCTTGCCCACGTCTTTTTCTCCTTTCAAAGCCAGAACGGGTACATCTACTTGTTTGCCAAGGGTTTCAAGCTGATCCATGGCGGCAGGTCGGTAGACATCTGCGGCAACAAGCAGGGGTTGGCGGCCTTGTTTCTTAAGCAAACGCGCGAGCTTGCCACTTGAAGTGGTTTTTCCTGCACCATGCAGACCTACCATCATGAGGCAGCTTGGGTTGCCACCGGTCTCGAGTCGGGCATTTGTATCACCGAGTAGCGCGACGAGTTCATCGTGAATGATCTTCACGATCTGTTGGCCGGGCTGTACGCTGGCCAGCACTTCCTCACCAAGTGCTTGGTCCTTCACCCGGGAGATAAACCCCTTGGCAACCTTGAAGTTGACATCTGCATCGAGCAGTGCGAGCCGCACCTCGCGTAGAGGTTCGGCTACATTAGCCTCGGAAATCTTTCCCAGACCACGGAGGTTTTTGAAGGCTTGCTGGAGTTTGCCGCTCAGGGAATCAAACATGAGTGGGCACGTTAAGGCGGGAAGGGCAACTTGGCAAGTGAGCGGATTTTCTAGGTTGTCACGTTTGGATGATTCCACTACTTTTTCCGCCCCCGAGTGGGTAGATACCGAAGCGGTCAAACGGGGCAGACTGTAAATCTGCTGGCTATGCCTTCACAGGTTCGAATCCTGTTCTGCCCACCATTTTTCTTC
>CAZTTU010000107.1:0-9027 GCA_964616045.1 uncultured Verrucomicrobiota bacterium
CAGCCAGTGGAAATCAAGCACCCGGCAAAAGAGGCCTTCGATGAAGGCCGTTATCGGGACGCAATCCTGATTTATGAAGGAATGCTCTACGCTGCAGAAAGGCGCTCTACAAAAAACGCAGATCGTATTGGATACATACATTGGCTGCTTGGCCGTAGTTATTCCAAACTAAATGAACATGACAAGGCACTGGAGCATTTTTTCAAGTGTTTAGGCACAAAATTGGAAGTCGAGGGCAAAGAATCTCTTGATGTGGCCTCTGCATCTCGTTGGATTGGATCGAGCTACGATGAGAAGGGCGAGTACGACAAGGCACTGGAGCATTACCAGAAAGCACTGGCGATCCGGCTCAAACAACTGGGGCCGGAGCATCCTGATGTGGCCATGAGCTATGGAATAATATCCGAAATCCTCGCCTTGGCTTCCAAGCCTGATTTTGTGAAGGCCCATGAATACAACAAAAAGGCTGAAGCAATCTACAAGGAGAAAGAGGGTGATAACTCTTCAGGTATGTCGTCGGTATATTATTACCGAGGCATAATTTATTATGCACAGGAGGATTTCCCCGAAGCAAAGGAATCCCTGCTAAAGGCGTTGGATTTCATTGAAAGCACCCCCAAGCCAGAGCCCTTGATGGTGGCTCGTAGGCACCATGAACTGGGGCGCACGGAGAAGGCACTGGGTGACATAAAGAAAGCGCGGGAACATCTGGAAAAGGCGCTGAAAATCCGGGAGGACATGCTGCCGGCCGGCCATCCTGACATCAAGAAAACCAAGACTGAACTCGACAAGCTGCCCAAGCAGGAAAAGAAAAAGGCCGGCTTGCAGCCGGCCTTGCAGTTTGCAGGTTAATCGATCGCTGATCTAACAGCCCGTACACGCGTCTTCGTGCAGGCCTTCCGTACAGGTGGCGTCCCTTTTTACCGGCGCGTTTGCCGGCATCGTTTGCGAGGGCGCTTCCTGCGCGTCATGGATCATTGATTCAATGGCGGAAACCCTTTTCTTGATCTCCACGATTTCCTTATTCATTAGTTCTTCGTTGTTCATGTTTTCCTTTTTTTATGGGTTGAGATTTCCACTGGTCACAAACTGTCATGTTGACCGGCTATGCCGTCGGGTCCCAATCCAGATCGCTCCAGTCCAGTGTGCTTGATGAAATGTCCGTCATTGATGTTGACGGTAAGTCTGGCAACTCAAAATCTTCAGGAGTCGATGGCTCAATTTTTAGCTTCGCAAGGAATGTTGCGTGGATCGGTGCCTCTTCATGGATCAGCACTGATCCAATCATGCCGTTTGCATTTGCCTGCACAACACTGCCAAGTCCGCAGGAAGCGAAGCGTTTTGGCTTGGCCTCGTTTGCCTGAATCAGGAATTCGCCGGCAATTGTGGTGGCCCGGGATGGGGAGATTGCCCGGCGCGGTTTTTCCAATTGGGAATCCAGCACATAGCTTTTAACCAGTTTACAGTGGTTTTGTCGGTATATCTCCGACCTTGAAACAAGGTCAAATCCAAGTGGCTTATTCTCGTGAAGCACCAGTAGTCCTTGCTGCCCGGTTTGGACCGGAAAGGCTTTGCAGTGTCGGTTGAGTTTAATTCGCTTTTGCTGATAAACGTCCCGCATTGCGCCATGGGCGGAATAGGTGCCGGCTTTATGGATCAGTTGCCAAAGCCCATACCAAATGTCATCCTGATCTGAATGGAACGTTCCATGGGATTCCAGACTCCAATGGATTGCGTCCATCTGGCGGGTGCGGATCGTACGTTCGAGCATGTGGCCGGCTCCGGTTTTGTTGGAACCTGAATCCTCCCATCTGCCCTGCTCAACACAACTGACGGGTATGGGCATCTGCGTTCTGGCAGGCACCAGTACAGAGGTATTAAGCACACGGTTTTGCTTGAGTCCCAATAGCTCCTCACCATTCATTAGAAGAACGGGCAGGTCCCCGGAATTTTCGACCATCAATTCGGGTACCACACCCTCCAGACTCATCTCATTCACCTTGAGAGTATTTTGCTCCAACGCATCACTCAGGCTGAGGTAACGGAAATTCCCCAATTGAGGCAGGAAAAGTGGAACTAATGTAATGCCCCGGTACGCCATGGGTTCGCCAAGGGAAATATCCTCCAGTCTTACTATAGGGTTCGGTTGAATTCTTGGGCGGGCCAGATCAACAGGCTGTAGCACGTTTTGCGTCGTGGTTTCTTCAATCATTGGTGTTATCATTTTATCTCCTATTTAGTCATGTTTTCGCTTTGCGACGCCAATGGCCACACGGGAAATCTCGACAGCACAGCCCGGCGCTCGACCATCAGGGCGAACAAGGCCGGAAGCGAAGAAACCCGCTGGGTACGGTTCTCGGCGGGGTCCGGTAGGAAGGCCTAAACTTGAAGCCGCAAGCGGACCGTATGCCCGCATCCTATTTTACAAACCCATTTCCTCCTAAAGCGTCAGGCATCGTACACCAGTTTTTTGTGAATGCAAGCATTGTGAAAAAGTAATGGCAGAAAGCGTGAAATTCACCACTGGATTGAAGCATTGTTCGTACCCTTGATGGGGGGAGAAGTCCTTAGCCTAGATCTTCAGGAGGAACGTGTCGCACAATGTCGTCAGGCACTATGTCCTGCCTCTTGGGAAGTTGTTTGTCTCTAATGATGGCGGTGGCATGAAAATTCAAGTTGGCAAGAAATGTAATCGGTAATGTATGATGGATTAGATGGCGATTGCTCCAAACTTGGACCGTTTTCTAGACGCACAGGCTGAAGTTTATGAATCGGCATTGGCTGAGTTGAAAGATGGGCGGAAGTATACCCACTGGATGTGGTTTGTATTTCCTCAGATTCAGGGACTGGGCAGTAGCCGAATGGCTCGTCGTTACGCGATACAGGATGCTGCGGAGGCAACGGTCTATCTGGCACATCCTGTCCTCGGTGCGCGCCTGCGAGAATGCTCGGAAATCGTCTTGAACACGGACAATCGCACTGCAGTTGAGATTCTTGGTTGCCCCGATGACTTGAAGCTCAAGTCATTGATGACGTTGTTTGGTTATGTTTCAAACAAACCGGAGTCAGTATTCGCACGAGTGCTTGAGAAATATTACCGAGGCGAGCGCTGCTCGTTGACACTTCAGCATCTGGGTTGAGTGACTCTGATTTCTTTCTGTCCCGGTGAAAAATTACTCTCTCCCCTGCCGCGACAAAAATTGAATCAGGTCACGCAGTTGCTCCCGCTTTAATGTTGCCGTAAGTCTGGTGGGCATGTCAGAGCCGCCAGGGACGTGGCTCGGATTTGGTTTTGTGGGATGCGATTGGTGTCCGCACGTCCCAGGGGTTTATGGAAAATATTCGCAGCTCTGGAGTGCGCTTCGTAAACCGCTCTTCTCCATGCAGAATCGATTGCCCATTGGAGTTTGCGCAGGCGTGGGGAGGAGGCGTAGGGTGTGGGGCGTGAAGCAGATTCTGGTGATATGTGCGGTGGTGATGGGCCAATCGGTCTTGGCTGCGGATAAGAAGCTGCTCATTGCCGACCCCATTGCTGAGAAGGAGATTCGTGAGTGGGCCGAGAAACCCACAGGCGAACTCACCAAGGCGGATATGGAAAAAAGTCACTCGACTTGAGTTGGGCTTCACCCAAATCACCGACGCGGGGCCCAAGGAGCTTGCCAAGCTGCAGCAGCTCACGCTGCTTCAATTGTTCGACACCAAAATCACCGACGTGGGCCTCAAAGATGTGGCCAAGTTGCAGCAGCTCACCTTCCTTAACTTGTTCTACACCAAAATCACCGACGCAGGCCTCAAGGAGGTGGCCAAGATGCAGCAGCTCAAAAGGCTTTGGTTGGGCTACACCAAAATCACCGACGTGGGCCTCAAGGAGGTGGCCAAGATGCAGCAGCTCAAAAGGCTTTACTTGAACGACACCCAAATCACCGACGAAGGCGTGGCTGAATTAAAGAAGGCGTTGCCGAAGTTCCTTTCGAATCGCCTTCTCAAGTGCGAAATCATCTGGCCGTAACCGCCCTCACTCCTCCCCATCAAACTCCCTGAGTGCCTTGGCAGGAAATGTGCTGCGCAAGTGGGGCGCGCATATGAAATCAACCGGCAAGGTTCGGGTTGCCCTCATTGGATTTTTACCAGCTCCTGTACCACGAGATTGCCCACCACGTTTTTGACAATGTCCTGAGTATTGATGAGCGCTACACATGGGTGAATGAAATCTCGCGCTCCGAAGGGTATGTGAGCTCCTATGCCCTCAAAAATACACAGGAAGATTTTGCTGAATCCTACTCCCAATATGTTTTTGGCCCCGCAGGATTGCTTGAGTTTCAGGCTAAATTCCAATTTTTGAATCAGGTTGTGTTTTTGGGATACATCCCCAATTCATTCATCCTGTCCCGCCCACTTGCCAGTCCTTGAGCGACTCGAGAGTTTAACGTTGCATCACAGGATTGCACCCGCTGCATTCTACCCCTACCCTCCGGCCAATCCCATTTCATCAATGAAAACTGCATATACCCTCATCATTGGACTAAGCCTGAATCTGGCCCTTGAAACACATGCCCAGCTGCGTGATGGCCTGCCGACTGAGACGCGCGTGACCCACGGGCCCATGCTCGGCCGGCCCGCAACCGACTCGATGAGTCTCTGGGTCCGCACCGGGCGGCCGGGCAAGGTGAGGGTTTTTTACGGCCTGGAGAAAGGCAAGCTCACCGAGGAAGCATCAATTGAAACCACTGACATCAAGCGCGACTACACCGGTATTATCACGATCAAGGGGCTTAAGCCCAATACCCGCTATCACTACCGCATCGCCGATCATCAGCTGACGGGCTCCTTCCGCACCCTGCCTCGCGCAGCGGATTTCAAGAACCCGACCGGCAATCCCAAGGGACTTTTTAATTTTAAATTCGAGTTTGCCTGCGGCAACAATCACAGCGGCGGAGGCAACAGTGCCGGCCCCACACTGTCGGTCTTTGACACGCTCAATAAACAAGTCCGCGATCAGGTGAACTTCGCGATTCTCAATGGCGACTGGCTCTATGAACAGCGCCGTGATTATCCGCCCAAGTCGTGGCTACACCAGGTGGGCCTCGACTCCCTGAAACAGGCGCCGCGTATTGTGCAAAAGGCGCCGACGGTGGTGGGTGTTTGGGAGAATTACAAAACCTACCTCACGCGCGGCCGCAACCTGAGCGAGTGGCACCGGCATGTGCCCTCCTTTTACACCGCTGATGATCATGAGTTGGTTAATGATATCTATGGCGCGGGCGAAACCGGCTATGTAAACCGCCGGGCCGTGTTTCGCGACATCGGCACCCAGGCATGGTTCGATTACCTCGCCTGGGCGAACCCCGTGCAGCATAACGCCTCCGCTTGGTTCGGCACCGGAAAGTTCAAAAAAGGCAGTGATGTGCTTGAGGATCCCGAGGCCAATTTTGCCAAGCTCAATTACAAGGATCTGGCCAATCTCCACGTGCATTGGGGCACGCCCACTGCCGGCGTTCCTGATGCCAAGCTGGATGCAGAAAAAGGCGATCCCAATTCCGCCGTGTACGAGATCGTCAAGGTGCTCAGCCCCACCAAGATACGCATCAAGCCCGCGGCCAAGGCCAACGGCAACGCGAACTACTCAATTGGACGCCGTTGTTACGGCAAGTTTAGTGTGTCCAACTGCGATTTCTTCCTGCTCGACACCCGATCCCACCGCAACCTGCATAATGTCGATCATCCTGATAACCCCAAGGCCACCATGCTGGGCAAACAACAGCTGGCGTGGCTTAAGGAAGGTATTGCCAAGAGTAAAGCCGACTTCATTTTCGTTGTCTCCTCAGTGAATTTCATGGTGCCACACGTGGGTAGTGGCGGTGGCGATGACAAGCAGGCCACCATTAAGAAGGACGATGCGTGGACGGTGTTCCTGAAGGAACGCGAGGAACTGATTCAGTTCTGGGATAAGCTCGATAAGGCCGTGTTTGTGCTTACCGGAGATTTACACAACAGCTTTGCCATCAAGATTACCGATAACGTCTATGAATTTGCCAGCGGTCCGCACAATTCCATCAACCACGCCCCCATGAAGGATGAAGGCGGTCGTCCAGCCAATGGCCGCTTCAAGTACGGCCCGCGCGCCTGTGATATCCGCTGGAGCAGCTATGCCATGGCCGACATCCCGCGTGCCAATCGCACCTTCCCGCACTATTGCGTGGTGCAGGTAAACAACGTCTTCAATAACCCCATCGAACGTAATGGCGAACGCTGGTTTGCTTTCCCTCACCCGCAGGTGATCTTCCAGTTTCACGACGCCCACACCGGCGCACTGCGCTACTCTGAAACAATTGTGCTGGGGCTGGATAAATAAATGGCCTGTAAAACTGTGATCGAATGAAAATCCTGAGTTCCATCCTAAGCGTCGTTTTTACCTTCACGGCATTCGTGTTCCCGACCGCCGCGGCAGATGCAAGGCAACCCAACGTAGTGCTGATTATCAGCGACGATCACGCTTGGACTGATTACAGCTTCGCTGGTCATCCCCACGCCAAAACCCCCAACATCGACCGGCTCGCCGCCGAAGGGCTGACCTTTACCCGCGGATACGTCACCACCGCGATCTGCAGTCCATCGCTTGCGACGATGCTCACCGGGTTGCACCCGCATCAACACGGCATCACCGGCAATGATCCCGTCCGCGGGCAAAAGCGTGCCGATTGGATTGAGCCGTTTTTCAAAAAGCCGCAGCTACCCAAACAGCTCGCCGATGCCGGATATCTGACCTTGCACACAGGCAAATATTGGATGGGCGAGCCAGGCCGCGTTGGATTCACCGACGACATGGGCTCTACCGGGCGACATGGCGGAAAGGCCCTTTCCATCGGGCGCAAATCGATGGAGCCAATCTATGACTTCATCGATAAGGCCAAACAACAGCAGAAACCGTTCTTTGTTTGGTACGCCCCGTTCCTGCCGCACACTCCTCACAATCCGCCGGAGAGGCTACTGAAGAAGTATGCCGCGGTCAAAAGCCCCAGAAAGGCCAAGTATCTGGCGATGATTGAGTGGCTCGATGAAACTTGCGGGGAATTGATGGGCCAGCTCAAGAAAAAGGGCGTCGCCGACAACACGCTGGTGATCTACCTGGCCGACAACGGCTGGAACGAATACGGCAAGGCATCTCCCTACGAAAACGGTGTGCGAACCCCGGTCATCGCGCATTGGCCCGGCAAGATCAAATCGCACAAGGATGAGCATAATCTGGTCTCCAACCTCGACGTGGTGCCGACGATTCTCACCGCTTGTGGCGTCACGCCCCCGTCGTCAATGCCTGGCATCAATGTGCTCGATGATCAGGCGGTGACGAAGCGCGATACGCTGTTCTTGTCGAATTTCGCCCACAACATGGTGTCGGCAACGGAACCGGAAAAGAGCCTCTGGACGCGATCCTGCGTTCATGGCAAGTGGAAGCTGCTCGCCTGGATTGAAAACCCGCCCAAAGAGGTTCCCTGGAACCGTGGTCATCGCCATAAGAATCCCGGCGCGAATTTGGAACTCTTTGATCTGCTCGCCGATCCTCACGAAACCAGGAATTTGGCAAAAGCGCATCCCAAAGTCGTCCGGGAACTTCTTGCTCGAATCAATGGCTGGTGGAAGGTGGACTAACTGACGCGTGGATTCCGAACCATCTACAACTCCACCCGCGCGCCGTCCTGTTTGGAGGACTCAATACAGGCCATGAGCACCTGCTGAGTCTTGAGGGCGATTTCTCCCCATTTGGGATCTGGTTGGCCACTGAGGGCGAGCTCACCGAAGTTGCGAAAAAGGCCGGTTTCCTGTGCGGTGGGATGACTGCCGCCATATTCGCGCACCGGCACCACGCGGTCATGCTGCTCCATATTAAAATCGCATACGTGCTGATTACTCTCAGTGTTGCTGACGGTGTACTTCACTTCAGATCCGTAGAATGGCACCACGAAATCATCAAGACGCACGGTACCTTCAGTGCCGCAAATATGCGCCCACTGCTGGTTGCCGGTAAGGAACGAACAATAGTAGCTGGCATTGACGCCGTTCTCATAAAACATTTCGCCGGAGAATTCCATGGGCACTTGATCCGGACTATCCGCCCGCCCCGCCCCACGCAGTATGCGACCGCTCACAGCCTTGGGCATGGCGTAATCCATCACCCAGAGATTGAAACGAATGTTGTACCAACCGAGATCGCCGAGACAGCCCAAGGGCTCCAAGTCACTGTGCATGCGGATATTACCGGCAAGAAAATCCTCGCCTGCGTTGAAGCTGAATGCAGAGGTAATACGACGCAGTTCACCGATGCTTCCACCAGTCAAGGTTTCACGCAGGGCATCAAGGCGTTTACTGTGCATGAACATGACCCCGTCCATAAACTGAACACCCGCTTCATTGCACGCAGCGATGATTTCCTCTACTTCAACCACGTTAATGCCACAGGGTTTCTCAGCGAGCACATGCTTACCGGCTTTGGCGGCCTTGATAATCCATTCAGTGCGTACTCCAGTGGGCAGGGGAATATACACCGCATCAATGTCCTCGCGCGCGAGCAGTGCATCATACCCCTCCACCGCCTCGGGCTTGGAGGGAAAGGGCACGTGACCCGAGCACTCATCAATCCACGCCTGCGCCTTGGCCTGATCACGGCTGGCCACGGCCACAATCTCGCCATTGCCCGAGAGGGCGACTGACTGCCAGTTTTTCATGCCAATCCAGGCGGAACTTAGAAAACCCCAGCGACATTTTTTATTACTCATAATACTTGGTAAAGCGGCGGCGACTTTCTCCGCGACCGAAGGGTTTGGCAAGGACATCTGACAGGCAATTGCATTGCCGAGTCCAACGGGTTAGCGTAAGTCATGAATTTTCCACCCGCACGTTTACCTTTAATTCTAATGTGGCTGTTGCTTTTCTTCATCCCCACATCTCTGCAAGCCGATGACTGGCCGTGCTTTCGAGGCCCGAATCATGACGGTGTCTCAAGGGAAAAGGACTGGCTGACGGCTTGGCCGG
>CAZTTU010000108.1:0-9025 GCA_964616045.1 uncultured Verrucomicrobiota bacterium
CCGTTACCGCGGGAGGCATGCCGGTAACAATGGCCGCGTTGTTCACGTTGGTAAATGAAGGCAAAGCCCCCCGCGCCGAACCGCGCCAACCCGTTTCCAGAATCCGCGCCAAACCTGGCATCCGTCCCTTAGCCAGGGCCACATCCAGATAGGCCCCCTCACATCCATCCACACAAATCACCACCACCGGTTGCTCCGGCAAATGGTAAGTGCGATCATTGACGGTGAATGCATCCATAAAACGGCCCGGACAATAAACCCTGTTTCAGGGAAAAACACCCATGAAAATTAATTTTTCCCAAATCGTTGACGTCGTAAATAAATCCCCAATCAAAGCCCATCCTGCACCGTTTGAGGTTGCGAAAACACTTCAGCACAGACAGAATGTGGGTATGGATTCGGGCTGTAATTCAACTGAGCACACCCAGAGTGGTATCTCTCCACTTTTCGGCCCAGCGGGCGGCGACCTATTGCGGATACAGTCCCGTCGTGGATTTTTGCAGACGGGCATGGCGGGTATGGCCGGACTCTCGGTGCCGGCGCTACTGAAGCATCGCGCGGAGGCCTCGGCAGCGGGCAAACCGACCAACAAGAATAGCGTCATTCTATTTTGGTTATCCGGCGGTCCGAGCCACATCGACATGTGGGATCCCAAGCAGGAAATGCCCCCGGAGATTCGCGGCCCGTTTGCCAGTATCCCCACCAAGCTGCCCGGTGTGCATGTCTGTGAGCACCTGCCATTAACGGCGAAATTGATGGACAAACTGACCCTCATCCGGTCGGTCGACTGCAGCGCCAGCAATCATACGCCCATCACCATGCAGGCGGGCAATGCGCTGGCGCGCCGCACCAACGACGGCAAGGATGGCGGCGGCTATCCTTCAATGGGATCGATCACGGCAAAGTTCAAGGGCCCCAACGCGCCGGGGCTCCCGGCCTTTGTTGGACTGGCTGACTCGTGGCGCTCAGACGTTTGGGAATCGGGCCACATGGGCAGCGCCTACGCGCCGGTGAACGGCAAGGCGCTCGCAGGCCGGTTGACCGTCCCGAAAGAGCTAAGCCTGGACCGGCTTCGTGACCGGGGCGATTTGCGCAGCCAGCTTGACCGGTTGCACCGTGATCTTGACGGCAACGAGGCCATCGGGCGCGTGGATCATTACACCCAGCAGGCGCTGGACACGGTGATTTCCGGCCGCGCGAAACGGGCGTTCGACCTGAAGGAGGAGACGCCAAAGATGCGAGATTTCTACGGGCGCTACAGTCTCGGGCAAAAGGCTCTTTTGGCGCGCCGCCTGGTGGAGGCGGGAACATCTTTTGTGCTCGTCAGTGGCGCGTGGGGATACTTTGACCATCACGGCGACGAAGTCCGCTGGGGCGGCATTGTCAAGGGCCTCAAGCCGCTGCTGCCGCGGGTTGACCGAACGCTCAACGCCATTGTCACCGACCTTGAACAGCGCGGGCTGCTCGACAGCACCTTGATCCTGATGATGGGCGAGTTTGGCCGTTCACCGGTAATGACCAAGACCGCCGGGCGCGGCCACTGGACGAAGGTGATGTCGATGGTAATGGCCGGTGGCGGACTGCGGCACGGCCAGGTCATTGGCAGCTCCGATCGCAGGGGTCATGACATCGCCACGCGCCCCGTGCGACCCGCCGACCTGGCCGCCACCGTCTTCACTCATCTTGGCATCGACCCGTCCGAACGCTGGGTCAACCCCCAGGGCCTGCCACTGCCCATCGTCACCCAGGGTGGCCGGGCAATTTCCGAGTTGTTTTAACTTTGCAGCTTATTTAACGACACGCTCTACTATGCTCACCATACCTGATAGCATAGGAAAATAGGTTCAATTGGACCGTGTTTGTCCTACCGTCTAAGCAATTCTTGGCTACACGCTTGATTTGGCGTACACCAAAAGCGCATGGAGAACTATCCTGAGATTGTTTATCTCCCATGGGATCGACCGATCCTAACCACAACTGTGGACTGGTTGTTGGCGGAGCAGGAAGATGGTATTCCGGCATTAGAAGAGTGCCTGTTGCTGCTGCCCACCCGCCAAGCTGGGAGGCGGCTTCGGGAGGCTTTGACCTGGGCATGCAAAGAACGTGGTGGCATTTTTCCGCCGCGCACAACCACGCCGTTTCAATTACTGCAATCTCCATCGTCACATATTGCCTCCGAGGTTGCGTGCATTGGGCATTGGGTGCAGGTGTTAGAAGGAAAAATTCTGGAAAAATGTCCGGCTTTGTTTCCGCGTTTACCTGAACAGCGCGATTTTACTTGGCGGCGAAAAATGGCCGAAAATCTACACGCTCTACGTGGAACATTAATGGAACGAGGGTGGGACTGTGCTCAAGTCGCGGACTCGGATCACTGTCAAGAGGAGTCATTGCGTTGGCAAAATCTGGCGAACTTGGAGGCCGTTTATCGCAGCCGCTTGGCAAAAATCGGGCTTCAGGATTTACATGATGCCAATCGGGAAGCGGCGGAGGCTCCCGATGTTCGCGGGGCAAAACGGGTTATCCTACTCGGCGTTCCTGACTCTACTCCAGTGATTCAGCAGGCGCTCTCGAAATTAGCCGAACAAGAGGTGCAGGTTCAGATTGTGATTTTTGGACCAGCTGATGGCGAAGCTCTTTTTGATGAGTGGGGGCGACCATTACCGGACAAATGGGGGTCACGGCGGTTGCCATTGGATGACGGGCAGTTGATTCCAGCGCAGGATGAGAAGGCTCAGGCTGCTGAAGTGGTGGCCCGCGTGAAGCCTTATCGAAAAAATGTTCACGCGCGAGTGGCTATCGGAGTTGCCGACCGGGCTGTACTACCGCACTTGGAACGGCTATTGGCCGACGCCAAAATTGATGCCTTCAATCCTGAGGGTCAACTGCTGATGCAAACTCCGCTGTTTATTTTTCTAAAGGCCCTTCAAGGTCTTTTGCAAAATGATTCCTTTGCCCAAGCGGCTGCTTTTTTGCGGTTGCCTGATGCGTGGGGTTGGGCGGCGAATGAGTATGAGGATTTTCAATCAACAACCCTATTGGCAGGATTGGATGAACTGAAAAAGGAGCACCTGCCAGCAACACTTGAAAATGCAACGCGCCTGCACTTTGAAGGCAAGCGAATTCGAAACAGGATTATGGCGCGTACGGTCTTGATCCATTTAGACAAGACAGTTTCCCAAATTAAAAGCCAGCCACTGTCGATTGGGTTGGCTGGTTTTTTGAATGACGTTTTTTCCAGACGTGAGTTTCTGGAGGGACATGTCGAGGACACGGGCTATCTGGAAACGGCACGGCTTTTCATGGAACGTCTGCGCGAATGGGAGCTCGCGGTGGGTGAAGCAGAAGGTGTGCGTGCGGCCGATGCGATGGGGTTGCTGCTGGATGCAATCAGCCGCGAATCCATTTTTCCCGAACGCAAAAGTGATGCTGCTGAAATCCAAGGATGGTTGGAGTTGCCTTGGGAAGACGCGCCACATTTGATCGTAACCGGGTGTAATGAAGGACTGTTACCGCAGTCCATCGTCGGCGACCGTTTTTTACCGGAGACATTACGGGCGCGGTTAGAGTTGATGACAAATCCGGATCGATTGGCACGGGATGAATATCTCATGGAACTGATACTTACCACTCGCCTTGCCGAAGGACGAGTGGATCTCATTCTTGGCCGCCAGCGTGCCTCAGGCGACCCACTGCGCCCCTCCCGGGTGCTGTTTCGATGTGCGGACGATGATTTGCCGGCGCGTGTGCAGCATCTGTTTCGTGATTTACATCCGGCTGATCAACCCCCGGCTTGGAGTATCCCATGGCTACTCAACCCAAGACCAACGCCCCCGATTGACCATTTGAGTGCCACGGCATTTCGTTCCTACTTGGCTTGTCCATTTCGCTTTTATCTTAAACACGCATTGCACATGGAATCGCTGGACACCTCCAAGCGTGAACTAGATGCGTTGGATTTTGGTTCCCTGGTTCATCATGTGTTGGAAGTGTTTGGCTTGGATGAAGAAGCTCGCGAACTGAACAAGCCTGAAGCCATTCATCAATTTCTTAGCAGTCAACTTGAACAGCAAGTAACGGAACGGTACGGCAGGAAGCCGCCCTTACCGGTACAGGTTCAGTCGCAGATTGCAGAACGGCGACTCTATGCGGCGGCCTTGGCACAGGCTGAGGAGCACGCGAAGGGTTGGCGGATTGAAGCTACTGAATATCAATTTGAGCGCAAACTGGAAGGTATGGAAATTCGCGGGCGCATCGATCGCATTGAGAGGCATGAGGAAACGGGAACGGTACGGGTGTTAGATTATAAATCGTCAACCAAAGCCACTCCGCCTTTCGCTTCCCACACCGCCACGTGCAACGATGAGACCCCTGATTATGAGGTGTTTGATGTAACAATAAAAGGTCGAGCAAAGGAGAGGCGTTGGGTGGATTTGCAACTACCGCTGTACGCATGGGCCTTGGACTATGAGGCTGATTCAGATTTACAACTGGGCTATTTCAACCTGCCTGCATTGGGCGTGGATACGGGGGTACAATTGCTTGAACCGTATACACCGGAACTGCAACAGCACGCCATGGACTGTGCGTTGGCCATTGTGGCAAAGGTCAAGGCACAGGAATTCTGGCCGCCCACAGACAAGCCAAAATATGACGAATTTAAGAGCATCCTGTTTGATCAACCGGAAGCTACGGCGGAACCTCCACAAATGGAAGGAGCCGCATGAGCGGTCACCCCGTCCAGATTACCAATGAAATGATTCGCGCCTCAGCGGGTGCGGGTAAAACCTATCAGCTCGTCAACCGGTACATTCGCTTGCTACTATGTGGCCAGTCGCCCAAGCGAATCATCGCGCTTACATTCACGCGTAAGGCAGCGGGCGAGTTTTTTGCGGGTATTTTAAAGAAGTTGGCTGAAGCGACTCAGGATGCGGAAAAAGCCGAGTTACTTTCAAATGAGATTCAAATGCCGAAGGCGACGTCTGGAGATTTTTCCGTGGCCCTACGAGGGCTGCTCGACAGCATGCCGCAACTGGCATTGGGGACGATCGATGGATTTTTTAATCGCGTGCTGGGAATGTTCTCGTTGGAGTACGGGCTGAGTGGCGAGTTTGAGATCATGGATGATTTCTCTACCGAACAGGCTCGCTTACAGGTGATGGAGCAATTGTTTGCTGCAGAAGGTTCGCGGCCCAAGGACCGGGAGGCGTTGCTCAAATCCTATCAGCTCGTCTCGACCGGCAAACAGGACCGGCGTTTTCATGAGACGTTCGAATCCTATCTGCGCGAGTGTCATAACCTGTTTCACAGTAATCCGCGAGCGGAGTTCTGGGGAGCCGAGAAGAAAATCTGGCCACTAGGAAATCCATGGCCGGAGGCAAAACAAAATAAATCAGATCTCATCGATGTGTTTCGGGGGGAATTGGAAGCGCAGTCCGGTTTTAATGACCGACTCCAAACGGCTTGGGCCAAAATCATCGACCATCTTGATCAATGGAGACCCGGAAAAGATCTACTTGGAGGCGGAGGCATCTTGCTCAAGAGTGCTTTGGTGGGCATTGCGGATCTTGAGACCGGCGCATGGCAATTCACCTATTACAAAAAATCCTACAAACCGTCTTCATCGTTCTGTCAGGCCTTCGGCTGCTTGCTGAAACATTGTCTGGCGTTGGAATTTGCATTGCATTTGGATCGCACACGCGGGGTACAACGGATGCTGGCAGAATACGATGCACGTTATGATGGCATGATTCGGCGGCAAGGCAGGCTCACTTTTGCCGATCTACCGGTGCTACTTTTACCGGAGGAAGGCCGTCCGGTTTTAGGCGGAGAAGGGCTGGACCATTTGTCTTTGGAGTATCGGCTTGATGGGGCCTTTGATCATTGGCTGCTTGATGAATTTCAGGATACCAGCACGGCGCAGTGGCGCGTGGTGGAAAACCTGATTGACGAGGTGGTGCAGGATCCTGACCGGACTCGCACTTTTTTCTGCGTGGGCGATGCCAAGCAATCAATTTACGGCTGGCGGGGCGGTGATCCGGAATTATTTGCTCGCGTGGAAAGACACTACCGTGCCGGGATTGGCGAGGAGATTCAGATCCGGCCACTGGATGTTTCCTGGCGTTCGGCTCCGCCAATTCTAGATATGGTAAATCTTGTTTTTGGCTCACCGGAATTGTTGGCGGAATTTGACAAGACCGCGGCAACAAAATGGAAAGGCATTTGGAACAAGCACAAACCGGCTGAGCCATTGGAGGATCGGCCTGGGCATGCGCTGCATCTCACCGTGAGCGACAAGGCCGATCGTTTCCCGGTGATGGCACATTTGCTGAAGGAGATTCAACCCGCACAAAGAGGGTTCAAATGCGCTGTCCTAGTACAGACCAATTCGGCTGTAAGGGATGTCGTTGATTATCTACGTGCCAATGTGAAAGGCCTCCCAGTAACAGGTGAATCGGCAACGAAGCCGGGCTCTGACAACGCGCTGAGCGCGGCTTTGATGTCACTGCTAAAGGCTGCAGCGCATCCGCACGACTCGTTTGCACGCGAGCATGTGCGGATGACATCTCTGGCGGCGCATTTGCCGAAGGACCCGGTCGAATGGGAAGCAGCCATGCGGCGTTTTCAGGAGCAGCTGTATCGCGGTGGGTTCGAAAGTGTGATGCGCGAGTGGTCAAGGTATCTGGAAGAGGATGATTTTTCGCGATGGCGTGCCGTGCAGTTCATTGAACTTGCGCGGCAGTTCGATGAGTTGGGTTTGCGCGACATTGACGAATTTATCGGCTTTGCCGAAAGCCGTGAATTAAGCGGGGCCACAGGCCCAGGCGTGGTTCAGGTGATGACCATTCACAAGGCCAAGGGTCTTACGTTTGATGTAACATTGGTGCCGGACTTGGAGAGCGACAAGCTAGATTCACGGCGGCGCGAGGCGCTTTATGCCAAGGAGGATGACGAAGGAGGGATTCAATGGGTTTTGGATTTGCCGAAACAGGATTTGTGTGCGGCGGACCCGGTTTTGAATGAAGCAGTTAACAATGGCAGGACCGAGGCTTGTTATGAAAATCTCTGTCGCCTATACGTGGCCCTAACGCGCGCGAAGCATGGGTTGTATGTGATTACGACTACTCCAAGGGAGAAGAACCCGTCAGCAAATTATTCACTGTTGCTACACGATGCTTTGGGAGCGAAGGAAGAGGAATTTGAGAGTTGCGATGTAAAAGTAACAAAGGCGTTTGAAGCTGGGGCAATGGAATGGGTGAATGAAGTGAAAATTGAAGAGCCTCCGCCAACTCCCAAAAAACCCAAGGCACATGCCAAAGGAGCCCGAGATTTCCCTCGACTGGAGCGGCGACTACCATCGGCAAAAGACGAGAAATTAATTCACGGGGCGAGCCTGTTTGACGGGAGGGCCGCGAAGGCCATGCGTTTTGGTTCCGCAGTGCACGCGGTTTTCGAGTGCATCGAATGGTGGAATAACAAAGCGAAGGCCAAAGTGGAGGGCTTACGTGAATCAGAGACAGAGGCAGTCGAAGTAGTGGAAAAATGTTTAAAGACGGAGGAGATTGCAGCGCTCTTTCAACCCGATGGAGATGAGACAGCCGTTTGGCGCGAACGTGCGTTTGAACTAGTGATGGAAGAAGAAATCTGTTCCGGCGTTTTCGACCGTGTGGTAGTTCACGATGGTCATGCGGAGGTCATCGATTTCAAAACAGACCGAGTGAAAAGCGAGGCGGACATTACTGAGGCCGTGGAACGACACCGGGAACAAATGGAGTGGTATCGTCGCGTATTAACTCAATTGACTGTCTTGCCGGGGGCAAGGATCACGTGCCGACTACTGTTCACTCACCCGCGGCGGGTGGTGATGCTATAAAGAATCCACCTGAGCTGGCGCTTTATTTCTTCTTGGCCTTTTTCTTTTTGGGAGGCTTTGTTACCGCTACTCTCCTCCAAGCGCGCTTTTTGGCGGACTCAAGGACAGCATCACAGACTGCAGAGGTCTCAAGCGCGTCGCGGAAGGTGGGGGCGCAGGGCTTACGCTTCTTTAGACTCATCAGGAAATCGGCTACTTGATGCACAAAAGTGTGCTCGTAGCCGATGCAGAGGCCGGGCACCCACCACTTGTCCATGTAGGGCATGTCGCCGTCGGAGATATGCACGTTGCGCCAACCGCGAGTGGTCGATTCGTCGCGATGATCGAAATACTCAAGCCGGTTCAGGTCATGCAAATCCCAGCGGATGGAGGCATCGGCACCGTTGATTTCAAAGGTGTATAGCGCCTTGTGACCGCGCGCGTAACGTGTGGACTCGAAGAGTCCAAGTGAATCGTTCTCGAAATGACAATGAAAGATGCAGGCGTCATCAATTTTCACCTTCTGGACCTTGCCGGTAAGACTGTGCTTGCGTTTCTTGATGAAAGTCTCGGTAACAGCAGACACGTCCTTGATGCTTCCGTTGAGCCAGATGGCCGTGTCGATGCAGTGGGCCAATAGATCACCGGTCACGCCACTGCCGGCTGCAGCAGCGTCCAGACGCCATAACCCCTCGCCGCCCTGTGGCAGATCAGCACTAATAGTCCAGTCCTGCAGGAAGTTTGCTCGGTAGTGGAAAATTTTGCCCAGCTTACCTGATTTGACGATTTGCTTCGCGAGCGTGACGGCCGGCACACGGCGGTAATTGTACCACACGGTGTTGGGCACGCCGGCCTTTTCCACAGCGTCCACCATCGGCTTGGCCTCCTTGGCAGTCCGGGCCAGCGGCTTTTCGCATAGCACCATCTTGCCGGCCTCTGCGGCGGCAATGGCGAGCTTGGCGTGTTGGTCATTTGGCGTGCAGATGTCAATGGCATCAATGTCATCGCGTTTTATAAGTTTGCGCCAATTGGTTTCGTAACTCTCAAATCCCCACTGCTCGGCAAAGGCCTTGGTGCGGTCCCCGGTGCGCCCACAGACGGCCTTAAGCACGGGCCGATGCGTCAGGTCCGGGAAGAAGTCATTGACTCGCTTGTATCCATTCGAGTGGGTGCGGC
>CAZTTU010000109.1:0-8951 GCA_964616045.1 uncultured Verrucomicrobiota bacterium
GCAACGCACGCAGGGGCTTGGGCAAGGGCTTCTTGGCAGCTGCGTGAAGTTCCCCGACGAAAAAGCCGGCCAATAGGAAGCAAAAAACAATTCTCATGACGAATGCGTAAGGGGAAATGCTAACCTCAGAGAAAGGCAAAATCAATCACAGTCAGTAATCATTTCTTAAGGTCAACTGCAAAGGATGTGTAAGTCCCGCCGAGGTCATGGCGGGATGTACTAAGTTGGCGCAGATGAATGGGGGTGGATGAATTCGGGTCGCCCAAATACAGATCCCAACCACCCTTCCCATTTTCCGTGCGGCTGCTGGAGAATCCCACCCAATTATTGATGGTGAAAGGGTCTGAATCGTCCGCGCCATTAGTACTGTTGAATGCGGCGCCATGATGTTTGCCGTTTACAAGATCAAGAAAGTAAATTTCGTCATCATGTTGTGTGCGGGAGGTCCAACGCGTGTAGGCAAGGTGGCCGTTATCCATGAACACCGGAAACATTTCCTGAATGTCCGGCAACCCGGCCAGCAACTCCGGCGGCCCACCCGCCACGGGAATACGAAATATATTTGCCTCTTCACCGTCGCCATTCCAATAAAAAATCCATTGACCATCGGGAGAGATTCTAGGGCCGGATTCCTCGTTTCGTTTGCCATCAGTGGTTATTGGCTGGGCTCGGAGTGTTTTCAAATTGATCGTCCAGAGATCTTCGCGGTTTCGCTTAAAAACGAGAGAACCACCATCATGCGTAAATATCGGATCTTCATCGATAGAAACTCCCAATCCGGCTTGCTTGGAAATGTTAGCCAACTCCCCGCTTTGAAAATCATAAACAAAAAGATCCAAGGCCGTTGGCCAATTTTCACCGTACTTGGGGCCGACGGGGAGTGCCATAAACGTCATTTGTGAGCCATCTCGATCGAAGATTGGATTCATCGCGTGAATGGTGTGTTTCTCAATTTTCAGAATCGTCACCGCTGTTTTCGCTGGGAAATCGCAAACGTGGATTTGGCCATCCAACCATCTTTTACCCGAGTCATCCAAGTCGTATGCTGTGTAACTATGAAATGCCAACCGGCCAGTTAATGGCAACGCCAGCCTTCGCGAAGAGATGGGTGATTTTTCACCCTCCAGTTTTGCTGCGATGTCCTTTTCTGTCTCCTCGGAGCAACCAGAAAAAAGCACTGAAAAGATTATGAATACCGATAGCACCAAGAGGTTCATCACTTTTCTTTAGCCACCTTTTCGAGCATTTCCAGGAGCACCTTCTTGATCTTCTCCGAGGCCATGATCTCAAGGGTGCATGTGCCCATCCATGTCTCATAACCACTCATTGCGTGTTGGCGAGGAGTAGGCAGGTAGCCGTTATGACCATTTGCCAATTCGATGGTGAAAGTGCTTTGAGGCAGGGGACTATTGGCCTTGATCGTGAGGCCAATCTCGCAAAGGACCTCGCAGGGGATGGAGGTGATTCCCACTTCGCCAATACGCAGCGCCTGTAGCACGATTTCCTCTTCACGCGGCCCGTTTGCCAATCCCAGGGTGCGGTGGGCATAAGCCTCCGCCAAACGAGGAAGCGGATCAGGTGGATTGTCCGAAAGGACCGCCCTGGCATAGCCCACCTGTTTGGCTGTAGGTTGTCGGTTTCTTAGAGTCAATAGTGTCTGCTCCATAGCCAACGTAATATCCTTTTTGAAGGTCACCTTCTTGTGGGCCGCAAGCACCCGATCGCTTATGAGTTTTGCCACTTCATTCATGCGTTGGTAACGCCCCATGCGACCCCGCGGCACACGAAAGCTGATATTATTGATATCGCCGCTGGTCCCGTTGGACATAATGGCGACATACCCCTTGTCCTTGCCCAATGACTTCTCGATATGCCCGGCAAATATGGCGAAGTAGTCAGCTGAAATAGTTGCAGCAGGAACCCCTCCCACATAGTGAAGGGAATAGTTGGCCAGAAGGCCAATAGGTCGGCCATCAGTGCTCCGAAAAGAAATAAAATGGACCTCTGGATCCGTTGGCCCGGCCGGCCGTTCAATAAGGTTGCGCGGAGGATTCATGCGCACCGTGTCGTTGGGGTCACCAAATGGGTTTACTGCGATTCCACCAGGCTTCATATGCCAGCGCCGATTAAACACCTCTTCAGGAACAAGAGCCACCCCATGTGCTATCTCCGCCGATTCAAGATTCTTTTCAGCAGTAACGATGGCTTCGGCAATACCATTTACCAACTGCTTGAAATACGCACGGTGTGGCGCATCATCACGATTAGTGCGACGATCTTTACCTGGCGGTGCACTATGTGTATGGGTGGCGGCGATCAACATTCGGTCCGCACGAATCTTTGTGCGCTTGGCGGCCAACGCCTTGGCACGGTCGATGTAATTTCGACCAATAAGACAGTTGTCCACGATCACAATTGCCAATCGCGTCTTGCCATCATCACAAACAATGGCCCGAGCGTGTAATGGGTCGTGCGCTTTATCAGCAAGACGCTCATTAAATGAACCAATCAATTGTACCGGCCACAATTTGGGTGTGATATCCACCTTGGCCGCTCCGGCGTGAAACTCAGCCCACACTTGAGTGCTGAGCAAAAACAGTGAGGCGACAAAATGGATTTTCATTTAACGGCCTTCGCGTTTGTTGCGATCAAATTTATTGTTCGGCGTTGGCATGCGCGCTCCGGTTTCCTTGCGCCAAGCAGCAAGCTTGGCTGCGAGGGACTTGGCTTTGTCGGGATGCTTTTTGGAAAGATCATTCTTCTCACTGATGTCCTCCTTCAAGTTGAACAATTCCAGTTTTCCATCCTCGTACCACTCAATAAGTTTCCATTCACCTTCCCGTATTGCTGCGGTGGGAGCATTGCCCTGATTACCATAGTGTGGATAATGCCAGTACATCGCGCCACGATCGTGTTTTTTTCCATGTAAGGCAGGAGTGAAGCTTACTCCATCGGTTGGCAACGGCAGTTTTGGCTTCACCCCGGCCATCTCTAGAATCGTCGGAAAGAAGTCAGTGCTGGTTACTGGCGAATCGTTTACGCTGCCCGGTTTGGTTACTCCCGGCCATCGAACCATCATTGGTTCACGAATGCCTCCCTCATACATCCACCCTTTGCCTCCGCGCAGAGGTAGATTGCTGGTAGGATGCCCTTCGCTTGTGGAAAGGCCACCATTGTCACTCATGAAAAATACCACCGTGTTCTTCTCGAGGCTTAGGGTATTCAAACCATCAAGAACCTTCCCCACCGCCATATCCATGGCCTCAATCATACCGCCGTACACGGCATGTTCCTGGACCAATCGGACTTTACGATTATGTTCCTGACCCCATTTGGCGACAAGTTTGTGCTCCCTTTTGCGCGCCTGATATTTCTTTTTCAAATCCTCGCGAGAGATCAGGGGGGTGTGGACGGAATAAAAGGAAAGATAGGCAAAGAACGGCTTATCTTTATTCTCCGTCATGAATTTTACCGTTTCACTAGCCAGTCGATCAGGAAGATGTTCTCCATCCGAGCCATCCTTGAGGCGAGGATTACCATAAGGTGAAAAATACTTTTTGCCTCCGTAAGGCCCCCCCCGATGATGTCCCCCCATGTTTACATCAAACCCTTGGTCCTCCGGCCAAAACCCTTGATTGCCTAAGTGCCATTTGCCGGCGAAAAATGTTGCGTACCCATTCTCCTTTAACGCCTCGGCGATCGTAAACTCCTTCAACTCAAGCTGCCGCGTATAAACTGCAGGCAAAAGTCTCGTGTTACGTCGCCATGCACGTCCTGCCGGGGCGCCAATGTAATCAGTTACACCTGTGCGCGTGGGGTAGCGTCCTGTCATGATACTAGCTCGCGTGGGACTACAGACCGGGCAGGCGGCGTATGCATCGATGAATTTCATGCCCGTCGCTGCCAATCGATCACAGTTGGGAGTATCGTAAAACGAGCTGCCAAATGTCTTTAAGTCTGTCCAACCGAGATCATCTACCAGGAAGAAAACAAAATTGAGCGGTTTGGTTTTCTGGCCCGCAACCGCAAGGTTTGGAGGCAGTAACGCCAAAAGAATAAGAATGCGGAGAGCTTTCATGGGTCGCCACAGTGTGCCCGCGTCAGTGGTAGCGCGCAAGCTTGGCCTCAACGCTTGGGCGCGGTCTTGGTGGCACCAACGGATTTGCGCCATTGAATCAACTGGTTTAGCAACAGTTTTGCCAAGCTCGGTTGATTTTCAGCAAGATCGTTTTTTTCGCTGAAATCCCTAGCCAAATTATATAGTTCCACCTTTCCTGTGTCGAAGGACTCAATGAGTTTCCAGTCGCCTGCGCGAATCGCGCCACCTGAGATCCCTCCCAGGAAATGCGGTTTCTCCAGCGGATAATGCCAATAGATGGCCTCACGTTTTGGTGTGGCTTTTGGATTTGTCCAGTTGGCCAATATTGAAACCCCATCAAGTTTCTGTGCCTTGTCAGGATTGACATTAGCCGACTCCAGTAGCGTGGGATAAAAATCGACATTCACCGTTGGCTGACTCGATGTCGTCCCGCCGGAGATTTTCCCGGGCCAGCGCACAATTAACGGCACGCGAATGCCCCCTTCATAAAGCTGGCTTTTGCCGCCGCGCAGGGGGGCGTTGGAGGTCACATTGGTTTCACCGCCGTTGTCACTGGAGAAAATGAGGATGGTGTCCTGGTCCAGGCCCAGTTCCTTTAGCTTCTGCGTGATTTGCCCGATTCCGTCGTCAATGCCCTCCAGCATGGCGGCCAGGTGTGGATTATGGTCACCGGCCCAATGGTTGCCGGAATCGCCTTTTAGCGTTGCGTCCTGACAAAGGTAACAGCGTTCCCGGGTGCTTTTGCCCGGCGGATGTTTCCTGCGGTACTTGGCCACCAGGTCCGGGCGACCGTTTAGGATGGTGTGCGGCGCGTAGTGGCTGAGGTAGAGGAAAAACGGCTTGGCCTGGTTGCGCTCAATAAAACCGACGGCCTCATGGTTCAGCCGGTCGATTAGATATTCCCTCCTGCCCAGTTTATTCTGTGGAAGATCCAGCCAGCGGATCGATTGCGTGCGGAAAACGTACGGCCAGAAATTGGCGCCGTTGCCCACGCCCTTCACTTCGCTGCCGGTATTCCAAGCAAAGCCGTGATCGGTTGGGCGCACCTCGTTTTTTGCGCCGTGATATTTATAGCCAGAGAGATGCCACTTGCCGATCATCCCGGTGGCATAGCCGTTCTTGCGAAGCATCTCGGGCAGGGTGACGTGTTTTTTGGAGAGACCGTTCTCCGAATCGGGCCGCAGATAATCAAGGATGCCCACGCGGGCCGGGTATTGGCCGGTGAGAAACGCTGCGCGGTACGGCGAACAAACCGGGGCCGCCGCATACGCCTGGGTGAAACGCAGCCCCTCTTTGGCCAATCGATCAAGATGCGGCGTCTCGTTGAACCGGTTCCCGTAGCACCCCAGTTCCGCCCAGCCGAGGTCATCGGCGAGAACGAAGATAATGTTTGCTGGCCTGGGTGTCGCCTCGGCTCTCAAGCCCATCAACAAGGCAAACCCGCAAAGGATAAAAAACCTCAAAAACAGCATGGCCAAGTGTGCCTTGATGGTTCTAACGAAGCAACATTGGCTTTACCCAACGCCATCGGATCGCCACGCTAAGGTCAGCTGATATGCCCACCCGCGTCCGTTACTCTATCATCAAGGCAATTGCCGCTTCCGATCTCAATGACAAAAGCAATGTAGAATAGGGTGGAGCGCCTACTCGTCAACTATCTCAAAAATTGCCTCCACCTCGACCGCCGCGCCAGTGGGTAATGCCGCAAAGCCAAGTGCGCTGCGGGCGTGGTAGCCGTCACCGTCCTTGCCGTACAACTCATGCATCAGGTCAGAGGCGCCATTGATGACCAGATGCTGGTCGGTAAAATCCGGCGCGGAATAGACGCAGCCCAGAAGCTTGATGACCTTCAGTCCATTGATGGTGCCGTGCGCGTTGTGTACAGAGTTCAGGATTTTTGTCGCGCAATCCTTGGCAGCCGTATAGCCCTCCTCCACGGCGAGGCCTTTGCCCAATACACCCTTTAAGTCGCTGGTGTGGCCGGAGGTGATGAGCAGGTTACCGCTGCGGATACATAGATTCAGATAGCCAGGCTCCTGTTTGGTGAATTCAATACCCAGTTCCTGTGCCTTATCCTCAGGGTTCATGGGGCGATTGTAGGGATTGGAGCCCCGGGAGAAAGCTCAATTTTATTGAACTAAAACAAAGGCAAGGGATCACCCTCACAAAGCCTGATGGAGCGACCGAGTGGATCAATCAGTTCGGTTAGGGGGTCAATCCCCATGGATTTGAAGGCGGTGGCATGGATATCGGCGGGCGAACAGGGGTTGGAACCGGGCTCTGCACCCTTGCGATCGCTGGCGCCATAGACTTGGCCGCCCCGAATGCCTCCACCGGCCAGGGCCAGTGAGTAGACGCCCGGGTGATGGTCGCGCCCGCCGTTATTATTGATCTTGGGCGTGCGGCCGAAATCCGTGAGGAACACCACCAGCGTTTCATCCAGCATGCCTCGCATTTCCAGATCGGTCAGCAGCGCAGACACCGCGCGGTCAAACACCGGCAGCAGGCGGTTTTTCATTTTTGGAAAATGTCCGCGGTGAGTGTCCCAATTGTCGCCTCCACCACCGGCAAGATCGCCCGCTGAACAAAGCGCCTGCACCACCGGTACACCGGCCTCAACCAGGCGCCGGGAAAGCAGCAGGGTTTGCCCTCCCATGTGGTCACCATACATATCTCGAATGCGGGGGTCTTCCTTCTCTAGGTCGTACGCTTCACGCACCGGTGATCCGAGCAGCATATCTGCAGCCATGCGGCGGTAGTGATCCAGTTTCTCGTATTCGGTTTCCGCCCCGCGGCGTTGGCCGAGGTTGTTGTCCAGTTGATCAAGCAGTGTGCGCCGGTCATTCACGCGGTTTTTATCCAGATTCAAGTTCAGGTTCAGCTCGCGGTCGGTATAACGGTTGACTCCACCGTAGGGTTGACCTGCAGGTGTGCGCATGAGGATGGGGTCGTATTTTGATCCGAGCCACCCCGCTCCCTCGCCGGCCATCTGTGTGCCGTTGTCATACATTGAATAAGGCATCCGGATGGCCCGGGGAGTTCCGGTATCTGAATTATGAAAATGCGCAATCATTGAGGCCATTGAAGGCCAGTTACTACGGCTCTTGGCCTTGATGGCACCCTCTGGATTGTGACCGGTCATGTTCACGTACATGCCCTGTTGATGTCCACCGTGCTTGTGATTTACCGAGCGGACGATGGCGAGCTTGTCCGAGTGTTTGGCAATCAGTGGAATGTGCTCGCAAAAATGAATACCCGGCGTGGCGGTCTTGATGGATTTGAATTCACCGCGAAATTCAGATGGTGCCTCCGGCTTGGGGTCAAACGATTCGTAGTGGCTCATGCCACCCCACGTGTAGATGATGATGCAGGACTTTGCCTTGCGCGGATGGCGATCGCTGGATTTTGCCTGCGCCTTGAAAAAGGTCGGCAAGGTCAAGCCTGCCAGGCCCACGCTTGAGCGCAGAAAATCGCGTCTTGAATATTGCAGGCTTAACATCGTGCCTTGGATTCCTTGGACGATCCGGTCACCGGGAAAATCTAGCCTATTGGGTCTATTATCTCAAGGCCGCAGCTTTAACCGTGTTACTTGGGGATAATCGCCTTCGCCATCTTGGTGGTGGCCACAAAGTAACCCAGAGGCTTGTCCTTCTCATCGGTCACCAACCACACGGCATCGGAGTAGGTGTTTTGCTGACGTTCACCGCCCTTGGCAATTTCGCCGTAGAGCTTACGCGCTCCACCGTAATCAATCCAGTAGAGTTTGACATTCTTATCGCTCTTATTCTGGAAGGTTACGATGGTGAAAGAGCCGGTTTGGGATTTCGAAGGCGGCTTCTCTTTTCCCTCCGCCGGGAGCCATTTCAGGTTATCCTCAGGCTTGGGCTCAGGCTTCTTTACCGCGACCACCTTGCTTAGATCAATGCCACGCACCACCTTCACGCCCGGTAGCGTCTTCTTGAGCTTCTCGATGCCTTCTTCAGTAACCTTGGTTTGCCATACATACAGCTGCTTCAGATTTTTGAGTCCGGTCAACTGATCCAGTGCCTTGTCAGTGATCTTGGTGCCGTAGAGGTTGAGGTACTCCAGATCGGCCAAACCGGCGAGCTGGCCAATACCCGCATCATCAATCTGGGTGCGCTCCAGATGCAGTCGACGCAGTTTACTGAGGCCCTTGAGGTGCACTAGGCCGGCACTGGTGATCCGAGTGTCACGCAGGTTCAATACTACCACGTTTTTGAGTGCGGCCACATGCCTTAAGCCCTCGTCGGTCAGTTCCCGTCCGCGAAGATGAAACTCCACCTCCCATTGCTCACCCTTGCCAGGATGTGGCAGGGCCAGGCCGCCTGCGTTTTTGATTGCATCAATGACTGCTCTATCTGCCGCTTGAGAAGAAGAAACAATGGTCATCAACAACAGGAGCAAAAAAATTCGAGCACTCATCGGAGATATTACTTGATTCCTGAACATGACTGTTCAGAGAAGTTTAAGGTGATTCATTTAGTATGTGCAAGTCGATGTCCTCAGACTCAGCTGTTTTTTGTGGTGATAAGTTCATGATGCACTCAACTCACGCATGGTGCTGAAGTTCTAGGCCTTATGGAACAAACTGAAAAATACAGTATCACCATGCGAGGTTTATTGATTGTAGACTCCACAGTAGACTTGAGAATGCTGGTTGCCGAGTGCTTGCGCTTGGCCGATTTGGTGGCTTTGTCCATTGCATTACCAAACCCTCACTCAATTCCTAAGCAAACCACCTCACCTCTCAATGTGCTCAGAAATACCCTGCCTTGGGCAATGGCCAGGCCGTCCCACATGGGGGCGGGGACTTTTCGTTCCGCAACGACTG
>CAZTTU010000110.1:0-8931 GCA_964616045.1 uncultured Verrucomicrobiota bacterium
CCAACACGTTTAACGGCAAGGCCTATCTCTGTGGGCGACGCAACCGCGAGTTTGACATCAAGGCACGTGGTGAAGGGGCCACGGTGGAGTCGGCTATGCTTGAGAGTGATGACGGGCTCATCTGGCGAACGCGCACATTGTTCCAGGAGGTGCGAGGCGATGAAACCGCGTTTCAATTCGGACCGAAAGGCGACATCTTGGCCATTGGCCGGCGCGGAGGTGATAAGGCGCAACTTCTCAAGTCAAAGCCGCCTTACACCAAATGGAACCGGCGCGAAATGGACCGCTACATTGGCGGCCCGCTCCTCACCAAATGGGGGGGGCGTCATGTGGCTGGTGGGCGCAAATCCGGCGCACCCTTTGTGGGCAAACGCGGCCCCAAGACCACTCTCTATTGGCTCAATCCAGATGCCAAGAATGAAAAAGATCTCCTGACTGAATTTGTTGAACTACCCAGTAACGGTGACACATCCTACCCGGGCTTTGTGGAATTAAGTCCAACCCGCGCAGCTGTTTCATGGTACTCCTCACACGAAAAGGACAGCAGAGACAAACCGATCACCGCCATCTACATGGCCGACCTGCAAATTGTGGAATAATGGGGATTGTCGGCTAGATTGCCGCATCCAAGTGGATAGTAAATTCCAGACCTGTAGGTTCAAGGTTCCGGCAGACAACAGTTCCATTGCAGGCTTCCACGCAGGTTTTGACGATGGCCAGACCCAGTCCAACTCCGCCTGTGTCTCGACCACGGGAGAGTTCAGGTCGGTAAAAGGGATCAAATATCCTGGGCAAACATTCCTCGGAAAGGCCCGGGCCGCTGTCCGTGATGTTGATTTTGACCGATTCATTCTCCTGTTTGGCGGACAAGGAAATAGGTCCTGCCTTGCTTGCATATTGCATCGCGTTGCGGACAAGATTTCCCAACGCCAGGGACAATCGTTGCGAATTGGCAATCACCGAAAGATTCTTTTCGACGGATATTTCTATCTGGGATGACTTGTCTCCTTCTCTTTCAACAATTTGCTTGATGATTTCACGGAGGTTCACATGCTTCAACTCGATGGTCTTTGGGTTGACTCCTTCCTGAGAAAAGAGGAGTAACTCGTTTACAAGTTCGGACATGTGTTCAACTTCATTCTGCACATCGTTGACGTATTTTTTTTGTTCGTCATCAGCACGTTGGCCGAGAATTCCCAAAGCCGCCTGAATGCGCGCAATTGGTGAACAAAGCTCGTGTGAGATGTCGCCGAGGAAACGCCGTTGGCCCTTCACAAAACCGTCAAGTCGGTCTGCCATGTGATTGACGGCGTGGCCGACACGGCCAATTTCATCAGTACGTGATGTTCCAACCCGGGTGTCGAATTTGCCCTCGGCAATCTGCTCGGTGGCGGCAGTGACCTCAGCTATGGGTCGGGTGATGTTGCGCACCATTGGCAGCCAGAAAAGCACCGATAGCACCACGGCCGCGATGAGGATATTTACCCATTGCAACGGATCAGAAAAGAGACCCGCACCCCCCATGGTATCAGACACTGCGACCAGAGTGGCATGATATTGAACTTGATTTTGGCCACGCTGAACCCGTCGCAGACCCAAGAGATTCTCATTGGGTAATTCCTCGGCACCCTCGGCCTGAACCACCACTGGAATATCCACGCCGGCCCAGTACCTTGCTTTGGGTTCATCTGTTTTTATCATGAAAACTTCAGGGAGTGGGCCAGAAGGCCGGTTTATTGGAGGATCACCGCCATTCTGCACTTGTCTGGGGCCGTCGCCGCCACGCCCACTGCGGTTGTTCGGGCCTGCATTGCCGCGCTGTTGCAACCAAACCTCTAGTTCAGATGGGTTCAATTGATTATCCTTGTTCGTATCCGCCTCCTTCATAAGTTCTGGGATTTGATCCGGCCTGAATGGTGGTCTGCGACGACCGAAAGGAAGGTTGCCCCGGGTGCTGCGCTGCACAATCTCCTCATATTTTTTGCGCTGCTCTTCGTTGAGTAGCTCATCCATCTTCGTCCGATATTCCTGCATGATTTCGCCAAATAATTCACGGGACTTGGTGATGCGTTCTTCTCGAGACAATTCCCGTAGGACAGAGTTGGTCCACATGCTGCGAAAGGCTTGTTCGCGCACGAATCTGGCGGCAGAATATTTCTCAAGTTGCTCCTCATCCAACTTGAGTTGCTCAGCCAACGAAGGGCGCTTTTCACGTGACGGTCGGGGTCTGGGCCGGGGGAGGTTGGCAATTTTGTTCCTGATCTCATCCGGCATTTTGAGGGAGTCATCCACCAGCGATTGGCCGTCGATACCCACCAGATGAAAATTCACATTGTAAATTTCTGAATACTTCTTTAGCTCGTTCGGCCAATCCTCGCGCAAGCTGTTGGTGAGCCCTCCGGAAATGACTTGAGCCACTTGATGCACCCGCTGTTCAGATGGGCCAACAAACGGCGAGGCGGGGCCGATCTGAAATTTGTAGACCACCCAGATCACTCCGCCAATTAGCAGCAGGTTCAAAAAGAACCAGACGAGTATTTTTGTGAAAAGTGTGCTTCGGATATTCATGGCATATCTATTGTTTCACCATCATGTAGCCGACGGAACGGATGGTTCGGATGTAAGTGGGATCCTTGGGGTTGTCGCCCAGTTTCTGGCGCAGGGCGCTTATGTGGACATCGATTGAACGGTCGTATACGTCGTAATCTCGTCCGGCTATATCATCGAGAATTTGTTCACGCGATTTCACCCGGCCGCACGCGCGCGAGAGGCTTAGTAGCAGGTCATATTCAAGCGAGGTCAACTTCAGCGGCACATCCCCCAAAGCTGCAGTTCGCGAGCTGGGTGAAATATGCAATTGCCCATTGATAACTTCCGGGTCAGTTTCTTCAACTTCAGTGGAGGAGGCAGTCGACGATGAACGGCGCGTTACTGCCCGCAATCTGGCCAGGAGTTCGCGGGTGGAGAATGTCTTGGGCAGATAATCATCAGCGCCGAGCTCAAGGCCAACAACCCGATCCGCTTCTTCACCCCGTCCGGTTAGCATCAGGACAGGCACATTGGATTTGTGACGAATATTCTTTAACACTTCAAACCCATCCATGCCCGGTAACATCACATCAAGCATTACAGCGGAAAAATCTCCCTGTAGTACTTTCTCCAAGCCCTCAGGCCCGGTATGGGCAGTCGATACTTCATATCCCAAAGGCTCAAGGTATTCTTTAATCAATTCACACAGCTTGGGGTCGTCATCAATAATGATGATCGGGGTGGCGATTGGGGGGGGGGGCTCTCCGGGCAACCCTTCCTGCATGTTCATTGCCTTCGTCATTTCCAGCGTCAAATTTCAAGCATGTTTGCCGTCAACCTCGGTAATCTATCTGATTTTCCAGCATTTCACCTAAATCTTTACATATCTTTACAAATTTCTCTCTGTTCGAACACAAAATCTTTACATCCATTTGGCATTTTGAATCAAGAAGATGCGATGCATCAGGTGAACTTGAAGGGAAAACATGAGCACATTGGCGATAGAATACTCTGACGGCACAGCCCTAGGCAGTGTGACTGAAGATCAATCCGTTCTGGAACGAATTCGCAACGGCGAGGAGGAAGCCTTCGAGGAAATTGTGGTGCGCTACCAAAAACGTGTGTTCGGAATTCTCTGCCGATATGAAAGGGATCACCAAAAGGTTGAGGATCTGGTCCAGGAAACATTTCTCAAGGCTTGGCGCGGACTCGCCCGGTATCGTGCAAAATCTCCATTCGAACATTGGATTTCCCGTATTGCGAGCAACGTAGCCCGGGATCATTTGCGCCGGATTCAACGTCGCATTCGCGAAACCTCCTTTGAGGACATGGGGGGCTCTGCTCTGGATTGGCTGAGTGTTGGCAACACGAACAAGGAACTAGATATTCATGAAGCGCGGCAGTTGCTCAATTGCGCCATGCAGGCGCTTACCGAGCTGAATCAACAGGTAGTCATCCTTCGAGAGATCAAAGGCTTGAGCCTGAAAGAGGTTAGCCAAATAACCGGCCTAACCACAGCGAATGTCAAGATTCGCAGTCACCGGGCAAAAGCAAAAATGCGTGAGGCACTGGAGGAGCTTCTGGACATGGAAGATCGGAACGGTGCAGTTGCCCCGGCTGAAGCCATTCAGCCCAAGCTCGATTGGCAACCGGATCTGGAGATCGCCCCGATGGCGGCCTAATTGAGGGCCAATAAGCTCTTGATTTAATGCCTTATCAAATTTAGGCGTTAACAAATCTCTTATCTGGATTGTGCTGCAGCGCGTTTCCCCTTTACGCAAAAGGCCTAGCCGTTACGCTTGGGTCATAGGCCCCATTTTTTTGCGGAGACTGAAAAGGTAATATTGCCTTTATGCAAAACTCAAAATTCTCGAATATGAACAACTCCATCTTGCTGGTTATATTAATTATTGTCGGATCATTCCTGTCAGGAACAACCGATGCAGCCCAGATTATGGCTGGTGCTGCCAGGGTCGACATTACCAACGAGAAAGGAGAACTCGCCAATGATCGCCTTTATGTCCGCACGCTGGTCATCAAAAATGATGCCACAACCGCGGTCATCGTGACGGTTGACGCTGTGGCCATCGGGGAGATTGGCTATATCAAAAACGATTACCTGCCAAAAGTCCGCGCGCGTTTGCAGAAGGAATTGGGAATCCAGCCGGGCAATACGATTTTCAATGCGAGCCATTGTCATGGAGTCGTTTGCGCAGATGTAGGTGAGCGAACGGTTCAGGCGGTGAAACAGGCAGCAAAGAACATGGTGCCCGTGAAAATCGGTGCCGGAGTGGGTCATGAGGATCGCATCATGGAGAATCGTCGGCTTATGTTAAAAAGCGGCAAGGAGGTTGATGTTCGTCGGGCCTACTCGCTGCCTCCCGATGAAAAAGTTGTTGCGGTCGGCTCAGTCGATACCGAGATTGGCGTGCTACGCTTGGACCGGATGGACGGTCGGACGCTGGCTGTGGTTTATAATTTCGCCTGCCACCCAATTCAGGGAGTTCCCAGTGGAGGCAACACCGCGGATATCACCGGCTTCTCCTCCAAGACCATTGAGGAAAACCTGAGCAAGGGTGCCGTTGCGCTTTTTGTGCAGGGCTGCGGCGGGGACATCAACCCGATCAGTTATAAGGATGTTAATCATCTACACAGCGCGGAGCCGATGGGTCTCATGCTCGGTTTCAGTACGCTGCGAGCCGTGAGAAAAATAGAGTGCAAACAAGACAGCCGGCTGGTTGTCCACAATGAGGTCATCAAGCTTCCGCGTGCCGATTTGGCCAAGCGCATCTCTGCCATGGAGGCCCAACGCGAAAAGCTCATGAACTCTCTGAATGGCACATTCCTCAACCTGAACACCTTTCTTCCACTGACCGTGAAATACAAACTGTCCAGTGACTTTCCGTCATTAAATTCCTACCGCTATTTACATGAACGGAAAATGGGGCGCGAGGGTCTGGACAAAATGGATACCAAAAACCGCATCAACATGCAGGCATACATCCGCAATATCCACACGATGGAGCACATCACCCGTATCAACACCAATTTGCGGTTACTGAAAAAACATCAAAAAAACGGCTTTGACGCTGGTAACAAGACTATCGATGTTGAAATAGTTGGGCTGCGCGTTGGAGATTTTGTGCTCACGACCTTTCCAGGTGAGTTGACCGTCCAGATTGGACTCAACATCAAGAAAGCTTCCCTGCACGACCTCACCTTCGTGGCCGGTTACACCAACGGCTACATCTACTACGCGCCGACAGCGGAGCAACTGCGCAATGTTGGTGGTGCCCAAGAAGACAGTGACTGCCTCCTCGCCCCCCAGTGGCAGAAGATTTTTGAAACCAAGACCGATGAAATCATCCAAAAATTGCTGAAGTGATTTTCTCTTGTTCGTTGGACGAATCTCAAAATGGACTCGGCATCAGGAATGCATGCTGCTCCAGCAGGCTGAGGGTGCCATTCCAGGAGATGAACTGGGAGAGAAAAAGGATCACCACGTAACTGAAAACCACTGGCAATGCCAATCCCAACGCCACCAGCCTGCAGAGCCAGCGCAGTACGAAATAGCGGGATGCCTCGCGCCGATTAGCCCGACCCATGGCCCAGCCGACCATCATTCGCGCGGGCAGCCCAAAGACCACAAAGAAGAGTGCCGGCAACCAAGTGATCTCGGTCGGAGTCAGTTCGACTTTTAAAAGAAACAATGGCACTGCCAGCACGAGCGTCAGTGTGAGCGCCAGCCAAAACTTGAACGGCCCCCTGCCTGCCAGGCGGCATACTGCGCCGACCTCTATAAAGGCGCGAAAGCGGTTTTCGCGGGCGAACCAGGCCTGCTGAAAGGGCAGGAGGAGAAGTACCCCCATCAGCAGCAGACCCCCCAGGAGCGAAACGAAGGCGCCGGCGTTCGAGGCGATGTTTGAGGCCAGAATCATCAGTCCCACTGGGATCAGCAGCCACAGCAGTGTGCCGGCGAAACCGCGCGCACCCAGCCAAAACAAGAACGGTAGGTGTAGGCCGGCCATAGTTTCCCAGATTGCGTCGCGTGCGTGCGCGAACTTTTTCGGTGCCCCAAGTGCCAGCCATATCCCAAAGATAATGAGCAGGCAGGTCAGTGCGGTGAGAATCCACAACGCAATGCTCCAGCCGCCGATTCGGTGCGGATTAACGATAACGGCTGAGTCACGCAGTGCAGCGAGGAGTCGCGCCGGCCAGAACACCAGCCAGATGCTCACGATAATCATGCCGAGGCGCCCGGCCCGGCGCACGCCGATAAAGCCGTCGCGCAGGCGGCCGGTGCGCGCGATAGTGCCGCTGATGTGCAACAGATAGCCGAGGCTGAGCAGGTTAACCACAGGGATGACCGAGATGGCGGCTAAGGCGGCGGGCAAGCTCAAGATTCCAAAGCACCATTCAACGACTGAATAGACGCCGCGGCAAATCTTCCCAAGGAGTGATCGCTGCGGCTGAGGTGAATCTGACTGTGGTTTCAGTGACGGCGGCTCAATTACCGGTGGCTGGAGAAGAGGTGGCAGATCGGCCTTTTTTTCGGCCGATTGAAACCGTCCATCTTGATCAGGCGTATTCATTGATGTATATTCACGTACGTCGATGGCCCTCGAAAGGATAGCCCCACCGCTTTGGCAGCGCAACCTGCTCTTCGCGGTGGTTTGCATACTGGGAATGGGCACGGTGGTTTCCAGCCTGCTGCAATCTGACACGACTTCTTCACCCAAGGGGTATCAGGCAAGTCGCTATCAAAAGTCTGAGTTTCGTACGATTGTCGATTTGGTGGATGCCGAGTTTGCCGCCCATTGGGAAAAGGAAGGGCTGGATCCAGCGCCGTCAGCCGATGAACTGACTCGAATTCGGCGTTTGTCCCTTGGGTTGACTGGGACGATTCCGTCTCTCCAAGAAATCCGGGCCTTTGAAGGGGCGCGGGTTTTTCACGCGAGAAATCAACCGCCCCCTAACGACCATATCCAGTGGTGGCTTAGTCATTTATTTGAGGATCGGCGAACCAGTGATTACCTTGCCGAGCGTTTTGCGCGTGCCTATGTCGGGGTGGAGAATGGGCCATTTTTGGTTTATCGCCGCCGCCGCTTTGTGAGCTGGCTTAGTGATCAGTTCCACGGGAACCGGCCCTATGACAAGGTTGTACGCTCATTGATCACCGCCGAGGGCCTTTGGACCAGCAACCCGGAAGTGAACTTCTTCACCGTGACCGTCGATGAGAATAACAATACGAACAAGCCCGACGAGGTGAAGCTGGCTGTTCGCATGACTCGGGCTTTTCTCGGAGTGCGTCTTGACTGTGTCCAGTGTCACGACGACCGCCTTAACGATCGCTGGCTGCAAAAGGATTTTCACCAGCTTGCGTCTTTTTTTTCCGGTGCCGACATGAGGCTTTCGGGTATTCGTGAAACCGGCAAGTCCTACGAGTACAAGTACCGCGGCAAGCCTCAGGGCGAGGTGCAGAAAAAGGTTCCCTTTTTTCCTGAGCTCTTGCCTGAAAGTGGTGAACCACGTGAGCGCCTGGCTGCTTGGGTTACCGATAGGGAAAACCGGGCCTTCGCGCGTGCGGCGGTCAATCGAATCTGGGCGCTGATGTTTGGCCGGCCGCTGGTTGATCCGATCGATGAGATTCCACTCAAAGACACCTTGGAGAACCCCTATCCCCCAGGGCTGGAGACGTTGGTTGATGACTTCATTGCCCACGATTTCGATCTCCACCGACTCATCCGCGTGATTGCCGCCACACGCGTCTTTGGTCTCGATAGCAAGGTTTCTGAAGATCGTACGCCCTTGACCGAGAAACACGATCAGCATTGGGCGGCGTTTGCGCTGTCTCGGTTGCGGCCCGAACAGGTTGCAGGCAGCATTATCCAGGCCGCCTCCCTTACAGCCATTGATGCCGATTCACATATCCTGTTTCGAATGGCCCGGGTGTTTCAGCAGGGGGATTTTATCAAGCGCTACGGTGATGTTGGGGCCGATGAGTTTTATGCCTTGGGGGGAACAATCTCACAGCGCTTGCTGATGATGAATGGAGAACTGGTCCATGAACGGATCAAGGATAACCTGGTGTCCAACGCGGCGGCGCGTATTCTGGCCACAGCTCCAGATGATGAAGCAGTGGTAGAGGCTACGTACTTGGCAGTGTTGAGCCGTCGTCCAACCCAAGAGGAGGTTCAATATTTTGCTGGATTGCTGGCGCAAAAGGGAGGCCGGAGTCGCAAGGACAAGCAGGAGGATCTTTACTGGGCACTCCTCAACTCAACTGAGTTTTCCTGGAACCACTGACATGAACCCCTCATGTAACAGATCCCATCTCTCCCGCCGCACATCACCTCGCCGGTGGACCGCATCTCGGGACTCAGGATGATGTCCTGCCCAAAG
>CAZTTU010000111.1:0-8819 GCA_964616045.1 uncultured Verrucomicrobiota bacterium
TCATTGGGGTGTTGGTCCTGATTCTAACCGGCACGGAAAAATGGGAGGACATCACTGGCAACAAGGAAGCGTGGGATGCGATGATTTGGTTGGGAGGTATGGTGTGTATGGCGGGTCTGCTTAAGGATCATGGTTTCATCGATTGGCTTGCCGGTTCAATGGAAGGCCAGGTCTCCGGGCTTGGCGCACTGGCGACGGCGCTGGTTTTGGCCTTGGTTTATTTTTACTCGATGTACGGTTTCTCCATGTTAACCGGCCATATCACAGCGATGGTTGCGGCCTTTCTGGCTCTGGCAATTGCTGCCGGAGCTCCCCCCTTGTTGATGGTGGCACTTTTGGCTTACTTTTCTAATCTATGCGGGTGTTTAACCAACTATTCAACGGGGCCAGTAGTTATCTACTCAGGCTTCGGGTACGTGCCGGTGGCCCGGTGGTTTAAGATAGGCTTTATCGTTTCACTTTTCCACTTGGTCGTGTGGCTGGGAGTGGGATTGCCCTACTGGAAACTTTTGGGTTGGTGGTGAAGTCCCCTGCGAGTTACTTCATCGAGAGAATGGTGTAGTTGCGCTTGCCTTTGCGCAGGAGAAGATGTTTGCCAAAGAGTAGTTCGGATGCAGTGACATTGCGTTGGGCATCGGACTGGCGCTCATTGTTCAGGTTTAGGCCGCCACCATGCAGGTCTTTGCGAGCCTGGCTGTTGGATTGGCAGAGGTCACTGGCCACGAAAAGCTCCAGAATCGGTATTCCTTCACCTTCAAGCTTGGCTTTCTCGATCTCAACGGTGGGCACTTCCCCGACGATTTCATTGAACGTGTTCTCGTTGATTCCTTCAAGGTTGCCTCCAAATAGAATTTTGCTGGCTTGCTGTGCTTCGGAAGTTGCTGCATCGCCATGGATCAGGTTGGTCATGGTCAGTGCCAGGGCATTGTGGGCCTCGCGTGCAGCCGGGTTGGTCTCGTGCTGTTTTTCGAGTTCTGAGATTTCCTCTTGTGTCAGGAAGGTGAAGTATTTTAAGTAACGGATGACATCGCGGTCGTCAGTGCGAATCCAGAACTGAAAAAACTTGTAGGCGCTCGTGCGGGCGCTATCGAGCCATACGGAGCCGGCTTCGGTTTTGCCGAATTTGGTGCCATCGGCGTTGGTGATGAGGGGCAGGGTGAGCCCATAGACCATGGCGTTGAGTTTTCGCCGGGCGAGCTCAATGCCGGCGGTGATGTTTCCCCACTGGTCGCTGCCGCCGATCTGGAGGTCACAGTCATATTCCTTTTTGAGGTGGCAAAAATCAAACGCCTGCAGGAGCATGTAGGAAAATTCCGTGTAACTGATGCCCGCGTCGCGATCCTCCATGCGCGCGCGCACGCTTTCTTTGGCAACCATGCTGTTGACGGTGAAGTGCTTGCCAATGTCACGAAGGAAATCGAGCAGGGTGACATTGTTCATCCAGTCAGCGTTGTCCAATAGGCAAGCTGGGTTTTCCTTGGCCTCAAAATCAAGCAGCTTCTTTAACTGTTCCTTTACGCTGGCGATGTTGGCGGCGAGTATTTCGTGCGTGAGCAGGTTGCGCTCAGCCGATTTGCCGCTGGGATCCCCGATGGCGCCGGTGGCGCCGCCGGCGAGTGGGATGGGGATGTGGCCGAAATCCTGAAACCGGCGCAGCGCAATAAGAGGAATCAGGTTGCCCACGTGCAGGCTGTCAGCGGTTGGGTCAAAACCGCAGTAAAGAACGGTCGGACCCTCGTCCAGGCGTTTGGTCAGTGCCTCGGAGTCGGTGCAGTCATTGATCAGTCCGCGCCAGGCCAGTTCGTCGAGGATGCTCATCTTATCCGCGCGCATTAAGGCTGAGCGGCGCAAGGCGGACAAGGGCAAACGTCACATTATTGTTCGATGAGTTCCAGCAGATGGCGCATGGATACGCAGTTCTTGAAGACCATTTGCAGGTTGTCCTTCACGCCCTTGTTGACAGTGTAGTAAGTGCTCTGCGTGTTATTAACGCTGCCAATGACAGCGCCATATTCATTGAACACCGGCGCGCCACTGGATCCCTTGGCGAAATCGGCGGTGATGGCGAGCATGCTGCGTGCGCCGCGGTCGGGGCGTTGGTCCAGCCATCGCCTTGAGATGATGCCTTCGCTAAGCGTGTAGAAACGTTTGTCAGGGTGGCTGAGTACCCGCACCTTTTCACCTGGGATGGCGTCGGAGGCAACGGGAAGGGGCGTGTAGTTCTCTCCGGCCACTCGCAGAATGGCCAAGTCGGTGCGTTTATTGGCAGCAAGCACTTCGAGGACCGGTGCAATGCGACCGTCACCGGTCATGATCACCAGTGTGTCGTTGTCCTTGTTTTCTACCACATGGTAGCTGGTGCAAAATACACCATCCTTTGTCAGCATAAAACCGCTCGCCGCACTGCTGTGCCAGTTGGGGCAGCGATTACATTTGTAATAACCGGAAACCACCACTACTCCCTTCTGATAGCGCTTCACGATTTCAGCTGTGCTAAGCTTCTTGTTGCCGGATCTGCTGAGCTTAATTTTGCAAGTCTTTCGACTTAGCTGCTTAATTAAATCTTCGCCCTTGGTCGTTGCCTCAGATTCGCGCAGTTGACCGGTCTTTTTATTGAGTTCACCTAGGATTGCGCGGTCATTTACTTCACCGGTTGGCAGGAAGGATTTGTCCGCGCGCAAGACTTTTTCAGCTGCCCATGCCGGGCCGATTAACAGCAGGGCAAAAAAGATGGCAGTAAATATCTTAATTTTCATCGTCGTGTCATTAGCATGGAGTGCCTTCAAGAAAAAAGCAGACCACAATACAGCCTTCCACTGATTGGGTTAGTTTATTCCTTCTCCTCAGGCTTGGTTTTAACTTCTTTTTCGGGGTCGGGAGCTTCTATGTCTGAGGGCGACTCGGCCGCGTCAAAGGCGTGTTCGAGGGCCACAAGGTCTTCGCCCGGCTTAAGTTGGTCGAGTTGCTCAGCTTCCTTCTTGAGCTGCTCTTCATCGTACTCAGCAGCCTTAATGGAGAGGCCGATGCGTCGGTCGCTACGATCGATCTTGATGACGCGTGCTTCCACTTCCTGCCCTAGCTCAAGGACGTTCTTGATCTTGTCCACGCGCTCTTCACTGATTTGCGAGATGTGGACGAGGCCGTCCATATCATGCTCCAGACCTATGAACGCGCCAAAGCTGGCGAGCTTAGTGACTTTACCTGCAACAACTTGTCCCACTTTATAAATTGAATTGATATCCTCCCACGGATCTTTAGTGAGCTGCTTGACCCCGATAGAAATGCGCTGATTTTCCTTATCGACCTCAAGTACTTGTGCCTTGATCTCGTCGCCCTTATTGAGGAGCTCTGAAGGGTGGTTGATCTTGCGTGTCCAAGATAGGTCGCTCACATGTATCATGCCATCCAGCCCTTCCTCCAGTTCCACAAACGCACCGTAGCTGGTGAGATTACGCACCTTACCTTCCACGTTTGTACCCACAGCATATTTTTCTTCAGAGGCATCCCATGGGTTGTCATCGAGTTGGCGAATGCCCAAGCCAATCTTTTGTTCATCTTTGTTGACGCCCAACACAACGGCCTCAACCTCTTGGCCTTTTTCCAAAACCTCGGAAGGTTTGGTGTGTTTCTTGGTCCAGGAAAGTTCGGTGACGTGCACTAGACCTTCCACTCCCGGTTCGAGTTCCACGAACGCGCCGTAGGAAACAAGATTGACCACTTTGCCCTTGATTTTGGAGCCAACGGGGTACTTGCTTTCGATCAGCTCCCAAGGGTTCTGAGTCTTTTGCTTAAGGCCAAGCGAAACGCGTTCCTTTTCCTTGTTGATATCGAGCACCACCACGTCGAGCTCCTCGCCCACAGTGACCATTTCGTTTGGATGATTTATCCGGCCCCAGCTCATGTCGGTGATGTGCAGCAGCCCGTCGAGGCCGTCAAGGTCTATAAAGGCGCCAAAGTCGGTGATGTTCTTAACTCTTCCCTTGATCACCACGCCAGGAGTCATATTATTGAGAATTTCCGCGCGCTTTTCGGAGCGTTCTTCCTCTATTAGCTCGCGGCGAGAGAGGACGATGTTCTGGCGCTCCGAATTGAGTTTGACTATCTTGAACTCCATTTTTTGTCCAACGAGTACGTCCAAATCCTTGGGAGGGACTACATCAATCTGCGAGCTTGGCAGAAACGCCTCTACACCGATGTTTACCATGAGGCCGCCCCTGACCACACTCTTCACGCGGCCCTCAATCACTTTGCCTTCTTCACAAATTGAATTGATCTTGTCCCAGTTTTTCTTGAATTCCGCACGCTCATGGGACAGTTCCACTTGGCCTTCTCGGTTTTCGAGCACTTCGATGAGCACCTCAATCTTGCTCCCGTTTTCTGGTCTGTTATCATCGCCAAATTCGTTTAAGGGTACCGAGCCTTCGCTCTTGTAGCCGATATCCACGATTACATCCTTGGATCGCACCTCAATCACGGTTCCCTCTACAATCTCGCCTGCAGAGAAGCTCGTTTGGCTCTTTGCGAAGGCTTCTTCCATCGTTATCATTTACTGTGAGTCCTAAGTGAAAAACAAGGCCATGAAATTGACCATGCCTTGAAAGTCGCTGTTTTTCCGGGAAAAACGCGCCGGAAATCCAGCGGGTTGTTGTTAATAATCTGTTAACATTGTGTTAACGCCCTTAGTGAATCACCGCACTCACGGGATTCGGGCGGATGGAAAAGTTACGTCAAAACTAGTTGAATGCAAGGCTTATTGCCGGAAATATCAGCTATGCCGTCCGCCCAAACTTCTTTTCCAATTCTCCATAGCTCATCTCAATGAGGGTTGGACGACCGTGTGGGCAGGTGTAGGGCATGGTGCATTGTCGAAGATCCTTGAGCAGTTTTTCCAGTTCCGGCCCTGCCAGCAGATCGTTGGCTTTAATGGCATGACGGCAGACGGTCTTGACCACCATGTCCTCACCCAGACGCATTGAGTTTACTTCTTGGCCAGATGCTTTCAATTCATCAATCAACGATAGTACAAATCCCTTCGCATCCTTTACCCTTATAAACGGTGGTAAGGCGTCCAACAAAAATGTTTGCTCGCCGAATACGCTCAATCCCACGCCCAGTTGGCTCAATGTCTCCACCTGCTCTGCCACAAACTGCGCATCTTTTGGCGGCAATTCCACCGTCTCGGGCAACAGCAACCTTTGTGAAGCAGTTTCCTTTCGCTCCATCTGCTCTAGCAACTGTTCGTACAACACGCGCTCGTGTGCTGCGTGTTGATCCATCAACACCATCCCGCGATCTGATTCAAGCACGACATACAATTTTCCCGCCACTCCAAGGATTCGAAGTGGCACGGCAAGTAGAGGCTGCGCTATGGCGGCAATAGGTTGATGGTTTGTAGTTGTGGATAGAAGGGGGGTGAGTGGTGTGGTAACCTTTCTTGGTGTGGGCAAGGGTGGCTCGGAGAAGCCCATCTCCAATGCCCTCTGTTCTGCCTCGGGCTCCGTCGACACATCCGTTGCCTCCAATCCAAAGTCTTCCAACGCCACAGATTCTGACTCCTGTCTTAGCACTTCCGTTTCCTGAGAATGAAAACCCGCCAGCCCACTTCGCACTGTTTCTGCTACAAATCTGCGCACTTCGCGTTCGCGATGAAACTTCACCTCGCGTTTGGCGGGATGGATGTTCACGTCCACCTCGGCCGGGTCGATCTCAAGGAAGAGGCAGCAAACCGGATATTTCCCTTTCATCAACGCTGTGTGGTATCCTTCCCGTAACGCCATTCCCAGTCCTACGTTGTCGACTGGTCGGCAATTCACAAACACATGTTGGTTTCCCCGGTTGCTGCGGCTCACACCTGGCGCGCCTATAAAGCCCCAAATACGGCACGCCTTGGCTGATGCCTTCTCTTCATCAATTGGTCGTCGGTCCAATTCGCCCATGCAGTCGATTTCAATCAACCGCATCCCCTCGCCCCATAACGCTCGCAGTCGTTGTTCCAGCGCCACCGTGCCTGAACTCGTTTCCGTTGGCAGTCGCCAGATTTTTCGATCGTTATACTGGTAGGTGAATGTCACTTTCGGATGCCCTAACGCCATCAGCGTGAGTACATGCTGCGCGTGGGAACGTTCAGTCTCCTCTGTGCGCAAAAATTTTCGGCGAGCGGGCAGGTTGTAAAAAAGCGAGCGCACTTCAACTTCCGTGCCAGTTGCTGCGCCGGCTTCCTTCGCGGAAATCATCTTGCCGCCGTTAATGATAATTTGCGTTGCTGTTTCCGAACCCGTCTTGCGTGTTGTCAGTGTAAATCGGCTCACACTCGCAATGCTCGGGATCGCCTCCCCGCGAAAGCCCATCGTGTTAATGGATGCCAAATCCTCCGCGCGTGTAATTTTGCTGGTGGCATGCCGCTCTAGGCACATCAGTGCATCATCCCGGCTCATGCCGCTGCCATCATCACTCACGCGGATGAGACTACGTCCTCCGGCTTTTACCTCCACCGTGATTTTCTTCGCACCTGCATCAAGTGCATTTTCCACCAGTTCCTTTATCACGCTGGCGGGTCGCTCAACCACTTCACCCGCGGCAATCTGGTTGGCCACTTGTTCGGATAGGAGCTTAATGCGGTTCACGCTACGCATCATTTCGCTCCTAGGCGGGGTTGTCCACGCCAACTTGTGGACAGGCTGCACCTCCCGTACGCTTGACCCTAGGAAGCGAAGTCGGTAGGTTCGTGTTCCCAACGGTGGCCGTAGCTCAGTTGGTAGAGTCCCAGATTGTGATTCTGGTTGTCGCCGGTTCGAGTCCGGTCGGTCACCCCATTTATTGACGCTTTGGTTGAGGCTTGCTTATCTTATGGGATGGGGATTAGGTTTTCAGTATGAAACATTTTCTGGCGTTGCTATTTGTAGTGTTGCTGGCCGGGTGTGTGGTGATTCCCGGTAAACGGGTTTCTTTTAATGATATAAAAATCGGGATGCCGCGTGATGAAGCCGTGGCTATTCTTGGTAAACCTCACCGCATTGCTGCCAAAGGCAAAGTGGAGCATCTTTATTACAACGAATCGGCCCTCTACATTGGTATCTTCGGTGTGGGCAAAGACACCAAGCAAAACCGCGATTTGGAGGTGAAGATTGTGGACGGCAAGGTCGAATCTTTTGGTGAAGTGGGCGAGCACTTTGAGGAACCATTGGAAGACTCCGAAAAAGAATAAAAGGTGTCAAACCGCCGCTGATCGTGGAGGTTTTACAAATGCAACCATGCTCTACAGCAGTCGGTTGTTTCAACATAAACCTACTTCTTGCGTAGCTGTGCCATAAAGCCGGGCTCTTCCCCGATCAAGTCATTTTCACGCTGGGTAGCAAGGGCTTTTCCGTAGGCCTGCACATCGCCCACCAGCATTTCAAGGCGGCTCCTCAGGTAATCACCCTTTACTGCACCGTCGGCAATATCCTCCTTGTCATTGAAAGACACAGCATAAGGTAGGCTCCAGCTGTAGCATTGCCGGGCAACCGTCCTGATCTGGTCATGTACCGTAAGGCCCTTCTCGTGACTAGCCACAATCGGTGCAAAAAGTTTTCCGGAGAACTCCTTCCAGAAATGATCCAGGAAATTCTTCAATGCACCGCTCATCCCGCCATGGTAATCGGGCGTGCCCAAAATATATGCGTCGGCCTTGCTGACACGTTCCTTTAGTGTGGCATAATAGTCAGCGGTAAAGGTGGTGTCGGTGTTAACCAAGGGCAGTTGTTCCTTGGCCAGATCAAGAATATCCACGTTGCAGCCTGCATCATTTAGCGCATCTGACACATCAAGAATCACAACCCGGGTACCCGATTGCTTATTCAGGCTGCTGGCCACAGTCATGATATTGAGAGTATCGCCTTGCATGGATTAGAGTCTAAAACAGACAGGTATCTAAAGGCAAACATACATGGAATATTAGCATGCCCAATAAATTCATTTGGCGGGTGAGGAATTGCAAGAGCTCCATAACGAACTGAGGAATGGCTGGCATGTCGTGGAAGCTCATCATCTGGAGAAGGATTGCAGTTTCAAGAACTTTGCTGAGGCGCTAAAGTTCACAAACAGGGTGGGGGCATTGGTCGGGGAAATTTTTCATCATCCGGACATCTATCTGGCTTGGGGCAAGGTGCGGATTACCATCTGGACCCACAAGGTTGATTGCTTGAACGAGGCCGACTTTATCTTTGCCGCTAAGGTCGACGCACTGCTCTAGCAACCAAGGCCCCAAATTCTGTTGGCTGCTCTCTTTTGATCAAGGTGAGGAGTCATTAGCCTGTATCCGGTTGTAGGGCCAAGTGCGGAGGTGGCTCCGTACTCAAGGGATTGATTCTGAACTCACCCGTCTTGAGTAGAGACAACCAATGTTGGATCAACTCAATTGCGGCGAGTTGATCGAAGTCATGTGGGGCAGGGTTGAATGGCTTTAATTTGTCTCGGGCTAGCTTTAGGAGTTTTGCTGCTGGTCGAAGACGGGGGCCTGCCTTTGGATAATCAGGGTGTTCATGCATTTTTAGATGCACAAAGGCGCCGGCAAGCTGAATGAGTCCCTTGTAAAAGTCAGCATTGGGGGTTTCGCGTTCCTCCAGCCATAAATCCTCCAGCACATCATGGGCTTCATAGAATTCCCCGGTGTTAAAGCATTCAAGCCAGCCGAGCAAATGGGCAGGTTGTTTGCGCCCTTGAAGGTGGGCGATGCGCTTGGCTATGGCAGGGCTTTTATGAGACATGTGTGTCCTTGAAACTCGACGACCTATTCCTAAAACGCCGCTGTCCGGGGTGTTCTTGGGAACGGGATCACGTCG
>CAZTTU010000112.1:0-7273 GCA_964616045.1 uncultured Verrucomicrobiota bacterium
GACCAAGGGGAGTATTAAATGCCGGCCTGTGGGAATTCCCAACTCTGGAATCGGAAAACGGCCGCGCACCAGCAAATTGGGCAACAACATTGGCGGGTACATCTGTCAAACGTCCGCAACACTGGGCCAAGCTATCGCACTCCATCACTCGTTACCGTATCCAGATAGGAATCTGGCAGACCGGTTTGCGAGGCCCACGCCCGGCAGGATGCTGGGTGGCCCAATCCGAGCTGGGCAAGCGGGCGCTGGCGGGCGCACACCGTAAGGTTTTGGAGGCACTGCGAACAGTCAAATGATTGCGTATGCGACTGCATTGACTATAGTCCCATAATGAGCGCCGCCAAAAAATTCAATGCCGAAAAGCTGATGCCCCTGTGGATCGGCTTGGGCGTGCTGGCGGTCATCGCAATCGTGGTGTGCATCTGGCTCTATGGCGGGGGCAAATACTCGGGGGCGCGCCTAACGGAGATCAACAACGACGACGTGATCTGGACTGGATCACCGGAAAACAATTCACCGACCAATTTTTTCTCTTACATGAAAATCGACTTGTCCGGCGATAAAGAGAAGTTGATGGAGCCAGACTTTGGGGCGACCACCCCCTACGAAGAAAAGGATAACTCACAAATTCTGTGGGACGAAAACACAAGCAGCTACTACCAACTGGATCAGGGCACATCCCAGAAGGATGGCGGGGGTGATCCAGGTGGAGGCGGGGGTGATCCAGGCGGAGGCGGAGGTGGTCCAGGCGGAGGCGGTCAGGGTGGCGGGATGTCCATGTCCAAAAAGGAAGCCGATTCCGGGACGGCCACCGATAGTGACGGTGAGGAGTTGACGGCAAGAATTGTGGAGTACGACCAAGACAAAAACAAGATCTGCGAGGTTCTTGTAGTCAACGGCAAACTCCATGGCCCGGGATATATCTGGGACAGCGAAGGTCGCCTGCTACACAAGGCCGAGTTTAAAAATGGAAAGCCCACGGGAACCTCAACTATCAAGTGTTATGACACGGATGGAAACGAGGCTTACGTGCGTAAATTATGGTGGAACAAGATTCCTCAAGTGAAAAAGGAACAGGTATATCGAGACGGGAAGATTCTTTGGGAATTACATTGGGGCGGCAGAGGCGGCAAAATCAGCGTTCTCAAAAGGTGGATTGATGCACGGGTCAAAAGGGCAACTGACGACGAGGGGAATGAGATTAAAACAAAATTTAAAAAAATGAAATGCATGGAGCTGCTAAAGGTCAAGCGTTACTATCAAAAGTTGAAGTTGGAGGAGGAAAAGAACATTTACGGCCTGCCAAAAGAAATGAGAACAGGATTCGCCGAATTGATCGACGTGGGCGAGGATGGAAAAAAGAATTACAGAACACCTGTAGATCCGCCAAACTACGAGTATATCGGAAAGCTATCTGCAGATACTCCATGGGAAAAAGCCCTCTTGGAAAAGATGAAGGCATTGGATTTGGCTGACAAGGATTCCCCTTATGAAGTGGACGTTGAAAAAGAAGAAGAGGGGGGCAATCCCAGTGGGATGCCCTAGCAGCAACTCCTTTGGATCACGACCTTCGCCCTGGCCCCAGCCCACATCATTCATAAGCCGACAACATCGCTGAGAAAACCGTGTAAACTGAACCCACAGCCACGGTTGTGCCAATGGCGATACAGGTATACATAATCCAGTTGGGGATCTCCTCCATCTTGCGTGGGCGACCGCAAAATTCCTCGTAGGCCACACAGTAAGCGGTGCCAGTGATGGCGAAGGTGAAAATCAGCATGGCGATGCCGAGGACAATGAGAAAAATCCCCCCAACCATAGCGCCGGTACCGCCCCTGGTAAGCACTCGACCGAGGATCATCATGACCAGGCCGATCGAGTTAAACAGTACGCTCATTATGATGAAAAACAACACGCCAGTCTTGTCCTTGGACGCCTGTTTGCCGCTCAGTTCCATGGCCTTGCGATAACCGAGTTTGTAATGAGCTGCCATTGGCAGGGCAAACATCCATCGCAATGTGAGTTGATAGGGCAATACCACACACGCGATCGCGCCTGCCACCAACCCCAACTTTCCCCATCCGGGGATGGTGCCTACGGTAGAGAAGAAACCGTTTAGCTGACTGGTGGATGTCCAGATCGCCTCCTGCGTCTTGACCCATGCCTCACTCAAATTCTTGGCCCCGGTCATGGCGTCGTAGAACGCACCAAAAACCATGCCAACTCCATCCACCAGACCACCAAACTCCGAACCAATACCATAGGTATCGAACCTGTAAGCCGAACCCCAGATGAGCAGCAACCCGGGAACGACCGAGACGATAATCAAAAGAAATGGAACCAGAAACGCCAGCATCAGGCTGACAAACTGATCGCTGAAACCGCGGAACATCTGCGAAAGTCCGCCTCTGCGCAGCCGCTTGCGCTGGAGGAAGTAGTAAAACTCGCCACCGAGCATCGGCCCGGCCGGCACCACGAGTAGAAGCGACAAGATCGTTAGAGGCAGGGCCACTGCCGCACCAAGGATGATGGCTACGGGTTTCTTGCGAAAAAAAATCCAACCCATGAAAAGGCAGGAGTCGCCGTCTATGGCAATCTGCCGTTCCTTAAGATCCTCGGGCAACTCGTCCATCTTGGCGGCGGCAGCCAGCGCTTCCGCGCTTATGGTTGGCGCGCCTTCCTCTTTCTCCCCTTCGATGCCAGGAGTGGGTGGTGGAGGCGCGGGCGTCGGCTCGCCGACCTGTACGCCGGGCACCTCGGTCAGCGGCATCCAGTCAGGCGCGCCCTCGTACCAAGCAATATCACTGATCAAAACCTGCCCGCTCTTCAGGTAGGTGTTGATCTCTTCAATTGAGTAGGGCCCATATCGTTGCCCCGATCTTTCCAAGTGAACCTGCATGCTTGGCCAACAAACCCGCACCCATCTACCACGTCCAGACCTGCGCCGCAAGTCACCACCCAATTCGTTGACAACACGAACACAGTGGGTGCAGCCTTGCGACATGAAATTGATTGCGCTGTTGGCGCTGACGCTACTCAACGCTTGCCAGTCCAGAACAGAGTATGCCGAGGCGGACTGGGGTACGGATTTACCCGTAGCACTAGAAGCTGCTGCTCTGAAAAATCAAAACGTGCTGCTTGACTTCACCGGCTCCGACTGGTGTCCGCCCTGCATGGCACTTCACAAACGAGTGCTCGCAACCAAGCCATTCGCGGATTATGCGAAAGACAATCTGAAACTGGTAATGGTGGATTTCCCTCAATCCAAACCGCTCTCGAGAAAACAACAACAGGCCAACAAGGCACTGAAGCAACAGTTCAAGGTAGACGGCTACCCCACACTAGTCCTGCTCGACGCCACCGGCAAGGAACTGGATCGAAAGAGCGGTTATGGTGGTGAATCAGCCGAGGAAGTGGTGGCATGGTTGAGGGGATATTCCTCCGCCGGATCAGCTGCCAGGGTTCCCTCCAGCAGCAACGCCACGGCGCCCTAAACGCCGCAGCGCGTTTTGCATGTGACAGAAAAGGCTGGTTTTCACGGCATTCCTGTGGCATAAGATCACTGGCCTATTGACCTATGACCATGGAAGAAACACGCAAGCCGGTGAAAAAGAAATCTTCTGAGCCCGCTGCAACCGTCCAGCCCGACAACGGTGCACCCACGGAGGAGCAACCGGTCACCGCAGCACAGCCACAGATTAGCGTGATGGCTATCGTAGCTCTGGTGCTCAGCGCCTTTGGCATCCTGCTGGTGCCTGGCATCCTCGGCCTGATATTGGGCACAGTGGCCATGTGGCAAATCAATAAAAGCGAGGGCCGACTATTGGGCCGCGAGTTGGCAATATCCGCGCTGATACTTTCCACCGTATTGCTGATCTATCACCTGATCTTCCTGGGAGCAATCACCGCGGCCGCCGCGGCGGCGAGTGCCCTGACCGGGGCCATCAACGGCTTTTTCGAGTCGATTGCCGGATGGTTCAAGTAGGCGTATCTATACCCGAACGAAAAAAGAGATGGCCGGACACACCTGTTTTATTTCTTCTGCATGGGGACGGTCGAGGCAGTAAAGGCATCCACGGTCAACCGCTGTCGGCCATAGCTGGCTCGGCCCTGAATCCTAAGGGGTGCCGCTCCAGCCGAACGGCCACGCTCGTTTGGTGAATCCTTTAGCCGAGCGTCCTCCTTCTCTTCAACGGGTACGTTGCGCACAAAGCCCTCAAATTGCACCGGTTGTTTCGAAATGCGATTGACGCCAGCCACTTGGAAATAAAACAGCGGTTTCTTGTCGTTCGCCCTGCGCGCGGCAACGGAGTTCGCCTTTCGGGCAGAAAAGGTGCTCAGTAATTTCCCGGTGGCGTCAGTAACGCGGGTGGTCAATTTGATCTGTCCTGTGGATCCTCCCACTCCATCGACAGCCACGCGATATTCTCTCCCGGCCTCGCAAGGAAAGCTCACCTTACTCCAGGGAGCATTGGGCTGGTCGTTGTTCCATGCCGGCAGGCCGTTCACGTCGGCCTCGAGCGCAATCGTGCCTGGCGTGCTGCCCGTGAACACTCCCAGCGTGGTGTCAACGTTGCTCCCGCGCGTGGAGATGGTCGCCACACCATCCGCTGGAGCTTTAAATAAATACCACACCGAGTGTCCATGAAAATTGGGGTAGCGGGTCTCACGACCCGGCTGGCGGGTGGCGTGCATGTTGTGTCCGAGGATGGGCTTGTTTAGTTCAGTGATACGAAGCGCGGTTTCAACGTTATCATTAGGCACCGCAGGATTAATTTTAGGGTGCACAGGAGGTTCGGGTTCCGGAAGGAGAGGGCGAAGATTCTTGCCGGGGGGCGGAACCACAGATGTTTTTTTCCCAAGGTTCCGTGGATCACTCACTATACTCGGCAGCCCCTTGCCACCGAAGGCGGGGTTGGGCTTCGGTGCGGGTTTGGTGCCAGCGCTAATTCCTTTTTTCGTGGCCGCAGCCATCATTGACGTAGCGCTGGCAAAGGTCACGCGGCCAATCACCGGTGTAGCGCTGGCAAAGATCACTCGACCCTCGTAAACCGAACCGTCCTTATCGCGCACCTGAATGGTGTCATCATTTTGGATAACCTCAAAGTTCTGCATGACCGGTTGCCCGGCCGCTTCAGGCACCGCATCTTGGCGCTGAACACCACGCTTAGTCGGGGCAGCTTTGCGGCTGGAAGATGTCGCGGGCCGTTGAACTATTCGCAAAGCCTGGGCCTTGTCTGGCTTTCCGGTTGCCTTGTCCGCCTTTGCTGATTCGTCTTTGTTGGTTACAGCCACGACTGATGCCTCCTTGTCGCGCGGATCAGCCTGCGTCATTTCCATCGTGCCGACCGTGTCTTTGGCGCGGTCGGTGCTCACCCACACGCCCAAGGCCAAGGCTCCCACGGCCACGGTGCCTGTCGCAAATTTCAGCAACCAGGACTCCCATCCACCAGAAGTCTCTTCGGCGGGCACAGTCTGCCCCCAAGTCCGCTGAACTTCACCTTGCAGCAGACGGCGGGTGGCATCGTGCATTTTCGGTGCCGGCCCTTGCTGCTCGCGGCGATGGCGGGCATAATCCTGCAGCCACTGCTCAGAGCGATTGTCCTGTTTATCGGCCATTCTGCTATTAGCTCCTGTTATTTAGACGGGCTGGGCCCAGTTTTTCCCTAGAAAAAATTTCCCGCATGACTTTTTCGAGCTTATCCCGACATTTACTAAGACGAGAAGATACGGTTTTTTCATTCAAATTCAATGTTTTGCCGATCTCATGGTAGGGCAAATCGCCAAAATAGCGTAATTCCAGGATTTCCTGACAGGGACCGCCCAAGCGCTCCAGACCATCCGCGAGTAACTTCCATTGTTCCCCCTGCATCAGTTCACCATCGGGCGCAGGGCGCGGGCTGGGCGGATCCAGCACGCGATTACCCTCCTCATCCTCAGCCTGCAATGAAAAGGCTGCCTGACCACCGCCCCGCTTGGCAGCCATTTGCTTGGAGCGGTAATCCCGGGCCTTGTTGGCGGCAATCCGGAAAATCCATGTCTGCAACGCGCTGCGACCGCTGAAACTGCCCAGATTCTTGATGATCGATAGAAATGCCTCCTGACAAATCTCCTCGCAGTCCTCTATCGTGTAATCACTGGAGAGTTGGTAGACAAACCGGCTCGTTGGCCCGTAATGGAGATCAAACAACTCATCCCACGCCTTCTTCTCGCCCTGAAGGCAGCGCTTGATGAGCATCCGTTCAACCTTGCGGTCCATTGACATAGCATACCGGACCTTTGACGATAAGACCAGCTCTCGCGCCCATCATCCATGACGGGAAGATTTTCTCGTGTGCAAACCAGTGTTCGAACGTTGGACGGATATGTGGAGCTTATCCAGACGGGGGAAATTTCATGCTACCCTGAGGCACTGAAGAGCGCCCCCAAGCAAAACCCTTCACAACTCCACAAAAAAAGCCGCCCAGCAAGACGGCCAAACACTGGAAACAAAATGTTCGTATACTTTCTTTTATTTATATTGCGACACCACCGGTATCGTCACACCAAACACCCGTGCATTGTCCGCCTTTGATGCATCCCCCGTAGGTTGCCCTTCGTGCTTTACGTTGGGGTTTGAGAAATAACCCGTGCGATGATCTCCATTTTTGCCATAGGACATGATGCTGCGATAACCTTTGCCATCGGAACCTATCCAGCGATGCCCATGCGCGTAATTGTTCACACCTGTTCCATCCTGATCCCAACAATGTTGACTACCCAGATTGTGCCCCAACTCATGTGCCATAGAATGATACCCGACTGCGTACTTCTCATGAACCGCACTGTAACATGCTCCAGCATTGCCTTTCTCGGTTGGCATTACCGAACCGACTCCCGCCTTGCCTCCAGAATCACCGGTAATCATGAACGAAATTAAGTCCGCCTTGCTCGATTCCTTTAACGCCTTGGCCGTCCCGTCGGTCTGAATTTTACCCAAAGCCCCACTTAAGCTGCCCTTGGAATCATATTCTATTCTCCCTGTCGCCACCAATCGCACCGTCGCATTGATTTGGCTGGCCTTAAATGCTGAATTCACGTCTGCCACCGCTGTGCCAATATGCGCCTTGATGCCCGCATCGCCCCCTTTGGCCGACGCAGCTGCTGAGGAATACATAACCACCAGATCAATTGTCGACGAGCCTCCTGAGGAGGAACTACCCGAGGATTCTTTGCCTTCCGAGGATTCTTTGCCTTCCGAGGATTCTTTGCCTTCCGAGGATTCTTTGCCTTC
>CAZTTU010000112.1:7373-8752 GCA_964616045.1 uncultured Verrucomicrobiota bacterium
CGAGGATTCTTTGCCCGTGTACTGGGGTTGAGATTCCTCGCCGCCGCCCTGGGATTCTCCCGAGGGTCGCCCAGCCTCTGAACGTCCGTTTTGCTCGCTCAATGGCTCCTGAGCTCCTGAGCTCTGGGGACCCTGCCCTGTCGTAGACTCAGTCCCACGAGAGCTTCCTCGCACAGCCTCACGATTGGCTTGATTGCCAGAACTTTCCGATCCACTCGTGCGGGAGCTTTTCAATATACGGCGCGTTGTCTCCTGTTGCGCAATTTGTATCGTTTCGCCGTTGGCTTCGTACTGTCCCACCGGCTCATTCGGTCTGGGAGGCTTGCATAAGATGGTCACTGCTTCCTGATCCAATTCAAACAAACAATGCCCCTTGTCAGTCGGCGTCAGTTGAAATACCCGACCATCCGGCATCGTGAACTTGCCCGATACCTTGCGCGAACCATCCTTCTCCTTTGCTGTAGACAAAATTACCCGACTACCCGGCGCCTCTTCCAGTTTCCCCGTGGCCACCGAAGCCACCGGCCCATCCTCACGGCCTGTGATGACCACCGTGTACTCAAGACCGTCCAACAAACGCAAACGAACCCTAGCCGCCCCGTTCGCCAAATCCTCCATGGCCGATGCCCCAACCTCCACGTGCTCGTGCTTTTTGGATATATCCAACTCCGAAAAATCCCCTCCTTCAGCCAATGGACTGCCTGTAAACAAGGCCACCGCAGGAAGTGTCTGCTGAGCGGGTACATTGATGTCTTGAATTGCGGGACGCGACCACGCGTAAAGGAATGCCCCAATCACGGCAAACGAAGCTAACGAAACCCAAATGACCCTGTTTTTATTCATTAGACCACAACACTCGCTCCGGCATGTTCGACCCGTTCCCACCGATTCGCAAGGAATTTCTTGATAGAAACACCGTAATTAACCAAAAACTCCTAAACGCCATACATATGAGGCGAATTGTCGTCTTCACATACAAGGACGCAGTCCCTTGGAGTCCGGTTACGATTTTTTTGGATTTGTTACCCCCATTAACACAGGACAAATTCTGTAACAGGAATTCGGGGCTGTCACGTCCCCGGCACATGCTGAAAAAGCTGCCGAATACCGGGTAATTCAATCAAACAGCTGGGAAATAACAGTAATAATTCTATACACTTCCTAGAGCCGAGCATGAAAATTCAAGTCATTTTATTGGGACTGGTTTTGAGTCTGCCTTCGATGGGGACGGATAAAAAGCCTTTAACCAAGGTGGAAGCGACTCCGTTCCTCCGCGGATGGTTCTTGGAATTAGAAGAACGGGGCATCTATCAATTCGCCCCAGCGAAGGGCGGAGGTGCTTTCACGTTCAGGTCGATTGAGTAGAAGCCTTTGCGGGC